>WRML01000184.1 GCA_009777165.1 Kiritimatiellota bacterium | reverse complement strand
TGCCAAGCATCAACGAGGCAAAACTTGGCGTCACCAAGCACACAATCAACACGCACATCGCGTTCATCTTTTTCATTCCCGGTTCTCCTTTTGGTTCCCCAATCAGTGTTGGGGGTTACGGATTAATAAAAAATCGGCACTGACCAGCCGAGGGATAAAATCGGTTGGATTTAGGCTACTGCTAGTGCCATAACCCCTGACCCGCCCGAGCGGGAAGTCCGCTCCATTCACATTACCAGCCGCATACATCAAGAGCCGGCGGACTAGCGTTCGGTGTGTCAGGTCTGCAGGGTAATACCCTGTGCCTGTTCCGCCGCTCCAATTGGCGCTCCCAGCATCCACCACGTTGACAAGCCGATTGTCTAATTCAGTGCCATCAGGAGCAATATCGGAAATGTCCTCCATCCCGCAAGCATGAAGAATCTCATGGATTAAGGCGTGCGGCGGAGCATTCGCCACTACCGCTATCCCGTCACGCTGATGAATAAAAGGAGGATTATGGCGGTATGACTTACCTAAATCCCCGTCCCAGAAGCTGTTGACGCAATACACCTCCAACCCGCCGACATTGCTGGTGTGCGAGAACATATTAAAGAGTGCGGCAGCGTTGGGCAAATCGAACCATGCGTTATCCGTGATGTACGTCACGCTCCCCTTGGTGAACGCCATGGCAAACTGCCGCCCGTAGTGGTTGGCGTTCGTGACCATCGTCTCGATCTGGGGCAGGGTCACGGACGGATTACCGTTAGTATTGCTCGAATATTGTGCCGACGTAATCATTGCCCGCCTTCCTCGACGGGCTTGCGGAAGTCACGCTTTTTCAATTCCGTGAGGCTGGTGCTGACGTTCGTGAGCGGCTTGTTAGCCGTTTTTTGGGATTCTGAAATTCCGTTCGCACGGGACGTATTCCCCTTTTTTTGCAAAAGGGCGACACGTTGGTTAGACGTGGCATATTCTGCGCTGTTCTGCGCAAGAAAACCATCCAGCTGCCCGAACGTCCGCATATCTTTTTCCTGCGCCACAGCCACACAAAGGGAAGCGAGGATCGCCTCACGCTTTTGCCTGTCCGCTTCTACTTCGCGCCACAACTCTCGGATGTGTTCCAAAAGGCTTGCCTTAAGGTCAATCGGGAATCGTTTGTCATCGCTGAGCAGCCAGACAAAGAGGTCTCTCACTTCTTGAGCGTTAGCACAACGAAAATATCCTAAAACAGCAGGATAACGGTAAAATATATCCTTTTTAGCATCCATGGCAATATCCAGCAGAAGCTTCTTGGCCGATTCGTCCGCAAAGACGCTCATCCAGAGAATCGAGCTGTGAAGCCTGGCCTCTGAATCCCAATCATCCGCGAATTCCCATCCTGTCTTTCGTGCAGAGTCACGGTAGATGTCCGCCAGCACAGACCTGAGAACTTCAACCGTTATCTCATATTCTTTCGCGAACGCACGGATAAGATGGGGATTGGTCATTGTGCCAGACCAATCGTTTTTGGGAAACTCCCCCATCAGGAACGCCTTAACCTTTTCAGGGTTCTTAAAGTCCTCTTTTCTGGATGCGATTTCCTTTTCCGTAAGAGGCTTGGGTTCATGCCTCGGAAGCCACTCTGTTGCAACAACCCGATTGGCAAACAACAAACTCAATCCAATCACACAACACACTGTTTTCATCAAGTTTCGCCTCCTTCTTGTCACGCCTCAATGGCGCGGTGTCCGATCACCCATCGAATCAACCCCGACCGATATGGGCAACGGGTCTGGGTGCTGCCCGTAATATGCCCTGACAGCCCCCAACGGGATGTCGCCTCTACTTTCACTCCCTTGGCACATCAGCAACCTGCTGACTAAATCCGCATGTTTCAAGTCTCGTGGGTAATACCCTGTACCGTCCCCGCCGCTCCAGTTCTTCTCTCCGACCAAGTCTTTGTTGACAAGCGTGTTGCCGAGCCTATTTATTGTAATATCGCTCAGCCCGCAGGCGTGACCGATTTCGTGCCCCATCGTGGACACTGGCGCGCCCGCCGTCACTGCCAATCCCCGTCTTGCGGATCCTGCGGGTAATCGTCTATCCGAATGCAACCCCACTGCTCCAGGAAGAGTGTTCACGCAATAGACCTCCAATCCACCCGTGTTATTGGTGTATGAGCACATCGCATAAAACGTATTATCGTTTGGAATGTTAAACCATTCGGGTTTTTCCAAATGCTTCACGTTCGCTTTGGTAAAGGTCATGGCAACCTGTCTGTAGTCGAGGTTCGCCTCGACAATCCACTTGTCAATTTCCGATTCAGTGACGGCTGGTACACCATTCGAGGTGATGATGATGAAGTGAAGCGGCGTGACGGTCTGTTCCTCCACCCTGCCGTAGATGTACGGCTTGGGGTCGAGGGTGAGGCCGGCGATGTCAACCTCCAGTTTGAAGCCGCCCTCGGCCTTGCCCTGCACGTTGACGGCGCGGCCCTTGTTCCCCGTGTTGTAGAACTGGATGTTGCCCGCGCCCTCGGCGACGCTCCACACGATGTCGCTGTCGGGGATGCCGGGGGGCACCACGTCAATCGTGTACCGCGCCAGCCCGTTGCTGGCGACCACCGCGGGGTTGACGATCGCGCTGCCCGGGGGCGGTACCGTCTCCGTGGTGATCGGCTGGACGCTCTCGGCGGCCGTCCCGAGGTTCGGCACGGCACGGACGCTGGCGAAGGTGAAATGGTTCGTCTGCCGCAAGCGGCACAGATCCGCACGGATTGTTTGCCTCGCGTTTTGCATCTCATTTCCGCTTCCGTCTCTTCCTGAAATACCGCCATGCCACAATTGCGCCGATGACGGCTGTAAGACTGGCGGGAAAAATGGCGTTCGCCCGTGTGTGCTGTTTGTCCCTGTGGGTCATGCGGTAATGCCCCGTGATGGCAGGTGTGAAAAGGCCTGTCTCCTCCCGTACGCCCCTGCCGATATTGTGGATGATGAGCGGAACACCCTGCTCCGTCTTCCTGTCGCTCACAATCATGATGTGCACATCTGTGGAGATGATGTCCCCGGGCAGATAGTCCTCTGGATTGCCCGAGATTGGGAGCGAAAAGCCTTTGCGCTCAAAATACCTCATGAGGTTGAGCACACGGCGGTGCTCGATGCTCTTGTCGGGGAATTTCAATTTCCACCACTTCGGGTACAGCAGGAAAGCACCCCTCATGTCCTCGTGGACCAGCCGCTGCAGGTCCATCCCCAATGCGCCGCGCAGGGCGCGGACAATCACGTCCGTGCAGACCCCTGTCTCGATGGGCACGTCCCCCAGCGGGTAGTTCAGGCGGACATAGCGGGGGTCATACGTCACTGTCTTGCCGACCTGGCTCCGCGCGGCGGCGACGATCGCCAGCCCGACGTCACCGTCTGCGGCGGTAACGCCCGCAGGCATCGGGACGGTGATGCCCGATGACGGCTGCCCCAGCGTGAGCAGACTGTCCCGGAACGGGAATGCGCACACGGACAACACCAGCAACGCCAGCAGGACATGGATGCGCTTAACCCGTGATCGGGAACCGTCCGCTTTTGGAGAAGAGATTTCCGTGTTCACCTTCTCCTCCTGAAACACCGCCATGTCGCCACAAATCCGCACATGGCGAGAATCCCTGCGAGCAACGATAGTTTCCATGGCAGGGCGTTGTTCCCTATAGATGTATCTTCAGATGGCCCGTTTTTAATGGTGGTAATGCTGTTCGGCCTGTTGCCTTCGGCACTGGCAAGTGGAGTCCCGTTTGAACCTGTAGCTGGTGATACCGCAGCTTTACCATTCGTCTCATTTCTTTTTTGTGTCCAAGGCGTCTTCCTGATGTAATACTCGTTTTCCGGGTCAATCTCCTTGATTTTCCGTAACACCTCGGTGACGGCCGGGTCATTGACGTTTTGGGAAAGTCTATGCTTGGGCTCTGTGTTCTCCTCATGTTTGACAATTGCCCAAAGGAACATTTCATTGCTAATGACACCATCCAGGCAGAGGTCGGCTATCTTGCTTAGGCATTGACGCGAATCCTGAGAAGGCAATGAGTAGACGGAAGCAAGTAATATCACCACCTTATGGATTTCCGAAGGGGCCACCTCCTCCATAGTGTCAAGGATCTCCCTCCAATTTCCAGAAACCTTCTCCTTCAACTCTCCAAATTCCGGGTATTTCATCCAACCCGCATGGGTCTGCATGGCAAAAACGGCACTATAGGATAGGTATGCGTCATCGTGACGCATCATTTGTGCTAACAGTTGTTTAATCTGCTGGGACCGTTCTGTTTTGTCGTATCCCACGTCACCGAATGCCGTGTGCAGTACCAGAAAAGAAATAAGCATGTGTTTCACGGTCGACTCTCCTTACGGTTCATAACGGCGGTATCGTGTAATGCCCTGCAGAAGATTATGCGCAACTCTTCTGTGTACAATGTGTTGCCCTGCGGCAATGCCCAGTCCGTCATAGTCAACGATGCCGCAATGTCCAGCCCCCCCCTCGACGGGGTTAGCGGCAACGTATCCTGGCTGAGGAAAGGTACCGGCGGAGAACAACGGCCACCCAGTGATTACATCAGAGAACAGGAAACGCGGATAGCGAGTACTTTCAACGCCTGCCCATTGGTTTGCCGTAGGTGGAGAAGGATTGCGGAACCCATTAATTAAGGGCACGATTGCGTCTGCGTCATGGGCGCAGTGTGCGACAAAGATATTGCATTTGTCGGCACCTGCGGCAACCGCCGGAAACCCATCTCGCGCAGGGAGAGCTACGCCTTGCGCATATATAGTACTTCCAAGGTGTGAAAGAGCTTGGCTCCTGACATTGACTTGCCATTGCGTGTCGCACACGCCGATATGGTCGGGATCACCTTTCTTTTTCGATCCGAGATTCGTCGGCTCGTCCGTCTTCCAGACATACTCGTGAGCGTTTCCAAAAATGTTCGCGCGGACTTTGTAGATCCCGCCGTCCATTGTCGTCGAGAATGTCGTGCCTTTCCCGACGTTGTTCGGGAAGTTTACCCAAGCAGTATACTCACCGTCATTCTTCAGCTGGCTATACTGCCATGTGATTTCATTCTCCATCGTCGTCGCCGCGCCGAAGTAATACGGGGCGACGGCGAACTCCAGCACATCGCTGTGGAGCACCACCAGCCCGCCCGCAGGCGCGGCCGCAGTCCCCAATTTCCTGACCGCGATGTCGACTGCCGTGACCTTGAGCGTGTCCTGGTGGGTGATGCCGAGGGCGTTGACGGTGCCGGTGAAGGCGAAGGTGAGGTCGGCCTCGCCGGGGAGGAGGGCCTCGAGCCACATGTCGTTCTCGATGTCC
>WRML01000183.1 GCA_009777165.1 Kiritimatiellota bacterium | reverse complement strand
GCGCTTCCGCGCCCCCACCCCCCCCCGCGGGGGGGGGAGCCCCCGCGACGAAAAGCGGCGGCGAGCCGCCGCACTCCAGAGGTTACGCCTTCTCGACACAGGCGCGAGGGCTTTCAGCCAAGCGGACACGAGATTTCTTAAAATGCTCTAAGAGACGCAGGAGACATAGGAGACACAGGGGGGGAGCAACGTCCTTTCGTCCCTTGGGTCCCCTTCGTCTCCTGAGTTGCCGCTTGCAGGGCTTTCAGCCCTGTTGCCGAATGTAACAACGTCAAGTTAAAACACTATATAGAAACTGGAAACTTCTCCTCTCATTCCTGAATGAGCCGGAAGAAGTGGGCGTTGTCCACGGGCTTGCCGATGGTGATGTCGAGGTTGCCGTTGCCGTCGGCGGTGTCTGCGGCATGGGGGATGTCGAACGGCTGCGCGAGGTTTGTCGTGCCGACAATGGCGTAGGTGGCGCCGGGCACGCAGTTGGTTGCGGTGATGTGGAGGTCGCCACCGGGGAGGAACAAGAATCCGGTGATGACCGGCGGCGTGGCGGCGGCGGTCGTAATCGCAACGCCACCCGAGGCGGTTCCCGTGGCGAAAACCACATCCGCTTTGGAACGGGCAAAGAAGTAATAAGTGGTTGCCTCGGTCAGTCCGCTGAACGTCAAGCCATCCTGCCATCCGCTGGCAGGGACGGAATTGACGGTGTTGTAAGCATATTCGATGTCCTGTCCCGTGGCGGCGAGAAGGGACGCGGCGTTGAGCGTCACGCTGGTCTGATCCTTGACGTTTGCGGTGAACAGGCCCGCATTGGCGCCGTTGATTTTGTTGTTTGCCACGGTTCCGTCGGCTGTTACCGTTGAGCCGTCGGCGGGCGTCACGATGCCGTTGTTGGTCAGCGTCACGCCCGCCGGTATCGTCAACGCCGCGCCGTCGCGGATGGTCAGCGTTTGGCTGGCGTCCACGGTCAGGTTGTCGGCAAGCGTGACGTTTCCGTACACATTTCCGGTGGTGTTGTGGAACAGGATTCCCTTTGAAATGCCCGATGTGGACGGGGCGGTGTTCGAGTTCGCGTGGATAACGGCGTTTCCGTTCACGTTCAGCGAGCAATTCCCCGTGCTGTTCACGCCGGGGCCGATGCTTTGGACCACGCCGGTTGCCGTGACCGTGCCGCCGTGGATGTTGACGGTTGTCGATTGGCCGCTTTGGGATCCCCCGCCGATGCCCGGTGCGCCCGTGACGCCGCCGCCGTTGGCGTCAACGACGCCCCCGTTGATCGTGATCGTGCCGCCGGGTCCTCCGGCACCACCGCCGATGCCCGCGCCGCCGGCCCGGCCAGTCGCGGTGACGAAGCCGCCGTTGATCGTGATGCTCCCCCAGTTCACAGACGTGCCGCCGCCGACGCCGATGCCCGCGCCGCCGCCCATGTCGCCGCCGATGGCCGCAAGGCTGCCCGTGCTTGCCGCGTCAATGGTCAGCGACGCGTAGCTGTATGACACTTGCAGGCCCGCGTAAGAACTGCCCGACGCGGTCAGGGAATTGGCTCCCGTCAGCACAAGCGTCACATTCGCGCCCGCATTGAGCGACAGGGGGGAATTGACGCTTGAGGTGATGTTCACATCGTCGAGCGTGATGGTTGCCGTCGCGTTCGCCGCCACCTCGACGCGCTCGTTGGAGGTCGTGCCTGTGATGACCACGTTTGCCCCGTTATGAATGTAGAACACGCCGCCGCTGTAATCCCAGCCGCTTCCCTTCACCAACAGGGGGGAGTCCTGGACTGGCTTGGGCGCGACCGTGCCGCTTCCGTTGACCGTGCCGTAGTTATAAAGCCCGCCGTAGTTGATGATTGCGCCGTCGTTGGTGATCGTTCCGTAATTGGTCAGGATTACGTCTGCGGGTATGGTTAAGGTGGCGCCGCTTGGGATGGTCAGCGTATAACCTGCGGGTATGGTGATGTCGTCGGTGAGCGTTACGTTGCCGTACAGCGTGCCTGTGCCGCCGACGAACAGGATGCCGTTGAGGTATTGTGAAGTGATGGAGGATACTTGAATACTCGAAGTGATCACCACAGCGCCGCCATCCAGCGTAAATTGGGTATAAGGCAGCATGTTGCCACCAATGCCACGCCCGCTGCCGCTACCATCGTTAAAGGCTGTAACCCTACCGCCGTTGATGGTGATTGTGCCACTCGATGCGCCGTTGCTGCCGCTGCCGATGCCCGAGCCGCCACTGCCGCCTGTGGCGTTGACCGTACCGCCGTTTATCACGATGGTGCCGCTGCCGTTACCGCTACGCCCTCCGATGCCTGCGCTGTTATTGCCTCCGTATGCCGTCAGCGTTCCCGTGCTTGCGGCGGTGATGACAAGCGTTGCGTCCTCACACCGGATTCCCGGCGCATACAACCCCGCCGAAAGGGTATTATCTCCGGCTAAGGTAAGGTTCAGCGTGGAGCCGCCGTGCAGCCAGAGCGGACAGGCGTTTTCACCGGTACCCTGGCCGTAGGGCATATCCGTAATAGACACGTTGTTGAGCGTAACGCTTGCGGTCGCGTCCGTTTCGATGACGATGCGCTTCCCGCCCGTCACCGCGCCTGTGATTTCGATGTCCGCGCCGTCGTGGACGGTGAGTATCCCCCAGCCGTCCCAACTGTAATCGGACGACTGTCCCGTGCCGATTCCGGTGGCGAGGTTGAATGTGGATGTTGGCGCGGCGTGTGCCGCGTGCGCCGCGAACAGCGCGGTGGCGATGACGAGTGCGTGTGGTGTGCGTTTGCGCATGGTTACTCCTTGCATTTTGTAAAACTCCCTTTAATCCCAAAAAAAGACAAGCCGATTATATTTCAAAATATGCTGAAAGTCAAGGGAAGGGGAGAGAGAATTAGGAATTAGAAATTAGGAATTAGGAGTTAGGAGTGAGGAATGGGGGGAGGGAGGAGACCTAGGGGACGCAGGAGGTAAGCCCCCTTTTGAAAGGGGGTGGCCGGTATTCCGGCTGGGGGTTTGATATGGTGTTTTAACTTGACGTTGCTACATGAACATAGTAAGAAAACAATGTTGCTCGTTTCACACAGAACCCGCCCCACGGGCCGCGCCTGCGCTCGTAGGGTCCCCTCGACGACACAGAGGTTACATAGATGATTTCTTTTTGTTTTCTCGGAGCGACCTCTGTGGCGCTGTGTCTCTGTGTGAAACAATAAGGAGGGCTGAGTGTGTCAATGTGAAGTTGGCGCACTTCGCGCAATGTGAAGTTCATTTGCTATAGAGTGGACAAGACCCGCAGAAACATCGTATAATACCGCCATGAAAATCATCTCTTTTTCCGATTACACGGACGCGCTCGCCGCGACGCGGATGCCGTGGATGGAGCGGTACTACGCCATGTACTCCAGCGTGCTGGGGGGGGTCGTGACCGACCCCGTGCTGATGCAGGCCCCTCTGGACGACCATCTGGTGCACCGGGGGGACGGCGTGTTCGACACGTTCAAGTGCGTCGGCCGCGCGGCGTACAACCTCGACGCGCATCTGGGGCGCCTCATGCGCTCCGCCGAGGCAATCGCGCTCGCATGGCCGGGGGGGGTAGGGGATATCCGCGAGATTGTCCTGCAGACGCTGGCGGTCGCGGGTCGCGACGACTGCCTCTGCCGTGTGATTCTGGCGCGGGGCCCGGGGGGGTTCGGGGTCAGCCCCTACGAGTCCCCCCGCCCCGCGCTGTACGTGGTGGTCTATGCCGCCGGGACCCTCTTCATGACGGCGCACCCGGGGGGGGGCCGCGCGATGCGCAGCGGCGTCCCCGTGAAGTCCGGCAACTGGGCGACGTTCAAGCACTGCAACTACCTCCCGAACGCGCAGGTCAAGCGCGAGGCGGTCGACGGGGGGTGCGATTTCGCCTTCACCTACGACCCCCTCGGGTTCCTGGCCGAGGGCGCGACGGAGAACGCCGGGATCGTGACCCCCCTCCGCGAACTCCTCTTCCCGAAGCCGAACCACATCCTGAGCGGCACGACCATGCTGCGCGTCATGCGGTTGGCGGAGGCGCTGCTTACGGACGGCACGTTGGCACGGATCGCGTTCGCGGACATTTCGGAAAGCGATGTCAGGGGGGCCTCCGAGATGCTCGTCGTCGGCACGACGCTCGACGTGGCCTCCGCGTGTGTCTACGATGGGGCCCCCGTCGGCGACGGCCGCCCCGGCCCCGTCGGCACACGGCTCAACGCGTTGCTGGCGCAGGACATCGCCGAAAATTCAGCGTTGCGGACACCGTATTAAGCACAGAGGAAAATCCCCCATCAAGACCGATTTCGCGGTTGACTTTCGGCAGGGTAATCCGCATAATAAAATATTCTTTTGGGGAGGGTATTGGTATGTTTCAGTTGATGGACCCGACGTATTTGATGATGATGGTGCCGGTGCTGGTGCTGGCGGGGATCGCGCAGATGATGGTGAAATCGGCGTTCGCGAAATATTCGAAGACGGCGAGTTATTCTGGGCTGACCGGGGCGCAGGCGGCGGAGCGGATGCTGAGGGGGGGGGGCGTGTTCGACGTGTCGGTCGAGCAGTCGAAGGGCTTCCTCTCCGACCATTACGATCCCTCCCGCAAGGCACTGAGGTTGTCGCCGGACGTGTACGGGTCGAGTTCGCTCGCGGCGGTCGGCATTGCGTGTCATGAGGCGGGTCACGCCCTGCAGCACGCGGAGGGCTATATGCCGCTCACGCTGCGCACGGTGCTGGTCCCCGTCACGAGCCTCAGCAGCAATCTGGCGATCTACGTCTTTTTTCTCGGCATGATGTTCCGCTCTGACCTGATGGTGCTGGTCGGGTGCGGGATGTTCGCGGTGGCGTTCGTCTTCGCGCTCGTCACGTTGCCGGTCGAGTGGGACGCGAGCGCGCGGGCGAAGCAGCACATCGTGATGACGGGCGTGGTCTCGCCCACGCAGGAGCAGGATGCGGCGAAGGTGCTGAACGCGGCGTTCCTGACGTATGTGGCCGGGGCGGTCGCGTCGCTGATGACGCTCCTCTATTACCTCATGCGGGCGAAACGCCGGTGAGACATCGGCTTGACATGGGCTTGCGTTTAGGCGTAATCCCTATCCTGTATTCTTGGGATAGGTTTTATGAAAGATGGGCAAATTGATTTCTCACACGAAGGCACAAAGGACACAAAGGATGTTTTGTTTTCCTTCGTGACCTCCGTGCGGTTGTGTGAATGAAAAAAAAGGAGGCCGTGGGATGAAAAGGATGTTGGGTTGTGTGATGGCGGTGTGTCTGGCGGGCGCGACCGCGCAAGGGGCGATCCTGGTGCTGGAGATTGATGCGCAATCGGC
>WRML01000182.1 GCA_009777165.1 Kiritimatiellota bacterium | reverse complement strand
GCACAACCGCGACATCCCGCGGTACCAGAACAGCAGCGCGAACCACGCGAGCAGGAGCAGCGACATGAACACCGCCGTCCGGATTTTGCCCAGCAGGATGTCGCGGTTGTGCTCCTCCTCCCACTGCGCGCTGTGCCGCGCCTTCTGCTTCAGGCGGATGGCCTTGCGGGTGTCGGTTGCGTTCGCCTCCGGCTGCTCGTCCTCCCCCGCCTCCCCCGCCTCCTCTGCCGCCGCCATCGCATCGAGCATGGGCTGCACGATGATGGTGCTGAGGTAATCCTCGTCCGGGCGGACACAGCGCGGCTCCATGCCGTTCGAGATGCACTTGATGTCGTAGCGGACGGCCCGCCAGTCCGCATGGCGGTTCATGGGGTTCTTCATCATCAGCCGGTGGATGAACCACGAGAACTCGACGGGGAGCTGGCGGTTCAGCTCGTGCGGCGGCGGGATCTGCGAGTGCACCTGGCTCTCCAGGATATCCACCGCGTCCAGCGCGTTGAACGGCACGTACCCCGTCGCGAGGGTGTAGAGCAGCGCGCCGAACGAATACATGTCCGTCTGCGTCGTCAGCGCGGTCTTGCCCTGCGCGTACTCCGGCGAGATGAAGCTCGGCGACCCGACGATATGCCCCCCGTCCAGCGCGACCATGTCGAGGCCGGGCTTCGAGATGAACGCCAGGCTGAAATCCGTGATCTTCGCCACGCCGCGCGGGTCGAGGCGAACCGTCGCGCCCTTCAGGTTGCGGTGGACGATGTGCGCCGAGTCCCAGAGCTGCTCGAGCGCGAACGCCAGCGACGACGCGATCTGCAGAATCTGTTTCAGCGGCAGCGGCTTGGTGCCGGCCACGGTCTCCTCCAGCGTCGGACCGTCCACGTACTCCATGACGACGTAGTGGAAGTCACCGTCGCTCACGATGTCAAACACCGAGGCGATGGACTCGCTTTTCAGCTTCGCCACGCACCGCGCCATCGCGAGGAAGCGGTCGCGGTCCGGCTGGCTCTGCGCGAACTCCGGGCGCAAAATCTGAAGGCAGACGATCCTGTCCAGTGTGACCTGCTGCGCCTTCCAGACATCCATCTGCAACGTCGTCTCCATCTGTTCGATCAGACGGAAACCTTTCTGCTCTATCGTATCCGTGTACACAACTAACCGTTTCGCAAAAAAACAGAATAATAGCATATCGTCCCGGTCCGCTCAATAAGAATGAGAAAGAAGAAAGAAGAAAATAAGAATCGGTGTGAATCTGTCGAATCTGCGTTATCGGTGTGCCAATCGTAACGCTGTGCGTGTTCTCCGTTCGTGGTGTTCTCCGGTGTTCTCCGTTCGCCGTTCGCCCGTTTTCCCGTTGACGGGAACGCGGCATGATGGCATACTATGTCCTGTTTCACACGAAGGGATGGATGGTGTCTTTGTGTGAGGGGAAAAGAGATTGGCAGATGATGTGTGACGGGTATAGGATTGTGAAGTATCCAGCGTCGGGTGTTTCGTTCGCGGCGCTGAAAGCGGCGTTGGAACGTCTCGGCGAGTACCTGCCCTACACGCTCGCGGAGCAGAAAATTGACCTCGATGAATACGCGCGGAAGCTGGCTAACCATGCGTGCGTCGACCTTGTGCTTTCGGCCGACGGGCGGGTCGTCGGCATCCAGGCGTATTATACGAACGACACGGTGACGCGTAAAGCCTACGCGACGTTTTTCAGTCTCGAGCCCGAATGCCGGGGGACAGGGATTGCGAAGCGGATGATGCGGTTGCTGATGGACACCGCGAAGGCAAACGGGATGTCGGTCATCGAGGGTAACGTCGCAAAGAACAACGCGCGGGCGCGGGCGCTCTATGAGGGGTTTGGTTTTGCGGTCACGGCAGAGGCTTCGGGCGAGAAGGTTGTCATGTCGCAACGGTTGGAATAATGTCATGACTGTATTGTTAAGTGCTGTCGGTCGCCGTGCGTATCTTGTGGGGTATTTTCAGGAGGCGTTGAAGCCGTACGGGGGGAAGGTCGTGACCGCGAACACCACGATGGACGCGACGGGGATGTTGATGGCAGATGCCGCAGAGGTGGTGCCCCCCGCGAAAAGCCCGGACTACGTTGACGCGATGCTGGCGGTCTGCCGACGGCACGGGATTCAACTGCTCTTTTCGCTACACGACTGGGAAGCGCCGTACCTCGCGCGAGCGCGTGACCGTTTCCTTGCGATCGGCACAACGCCCGTGATGCCGTCCCCGGACGTGATGGATGTCTGCCTGGACAAGTTCAAGACGTTTGTGCAGATGAAGGCGTTGGGCATTCCCACGCCGCGCGTGTGTCTCGACAGGGATGAGGCGCTGCGCGAACTCGCCTTTCCGATGATGGTCAAGCCGCGCTTGGGGCAGGGGTCACTGGGGGTCTTCAAGGTCAATACGCCTGACGAGCTTGCATGGGCGTATCAGTTGAGCCTGTCCGCCGTGGAATCGTTCGGCCTGGCGAGCTCCATCGCGGACTGCGACACCCCCGCCGTGCTGGTGCAAGCGTGCGTCAGTGGCGATGAATACGGGTGCGATATTGTGAACGACTTGCAGGGTAATTTTGTGACCGCGTTCGTCAAACGCAAATTGGCGATGCGGGCCGGGGAGACGGATGTTGCGGTGACCGTCGAGGACTCTCGGATTGCCGAGTGCGCGAAGCAGATCTCCGCATGGTCGCGGCATCCTGGGATCATGGATGCGGACTTTTTCCTCGACCGCTCGGGAGAGGTCTGGCTGCTCGAGCTGAACCCGCGCTTTGGCGGCGGCTACCCGTTCTCGCACGCCGCCGGGGCCAACCTCCCTGCGGCGTTCGTCGCGTGGGCATCGGGGCAAACGCCGGCCTCGTCGTGGATACAGGTACGTCCGAACGTGAAGGCGTACAAGGATATTCAGGTGCTCGTGTCGGCGGCGCACGTCTCATCAGGATGACACCGCCGAAGCGGAGGATTGCGGTGAGGAGCGTGAGGCGACAAATTGTATGACAAATTGTATGAGGCGGCTTGACGGCACGGGCCCATCCGTGTTATGCTACCTCTCAAATCAGATGACAGTATGCAGTTTCACGCGGAAAACAAGTCTGAGCGCATTACATACTCGTTCCCCTTGCAGCGCGAGGTGAAGGCGGCTCTCCATTTCCTCGCCCTGCGCAAGGGTCCGGTCCGCGCGGGGCTCGACATCGGCTTCACCAACTCCTGGGTCTCGCAGACCTTCCGCCAGACGGGCGGTTACTGGATGACCGTCGAGATGACGGCGCAGCGCCACGCGCGCGTCGCGGGCGCGCTCGGCGAGGACACCGTGCTGACCGCCGGGCGGAACGGCGAGCTGCCCTTCGACGACAAGCAGTTCGACGTGGTCGTCATGTCGTGCGCCATGCTGACGGCAAACCCCGCCTCCATCCCCCCCCTCATCCGCGAGTGCCACCGCATCCTCAAAGTCGGCGGGCATCTCATCTTCACCGCCTCCCGCCAGAAACGCAACCCCGCCGCCGCGAACAGCGTCTATCGTGAGGAGGAGGTCTTCCAGCTGCTGCGCGACGGCTTCGACGTGCTGGAGTTCCGCTACTCCTGCCGCTTCTGGGTCCAGCGGATACGCGCATGGGAGATCCGCCACAATGACCCCAACGCGCCTCCCGGCTTCGGCACGCGCCTCCTCTACACGCTCGCGAAAACCCTCGACCTCTTCCTCTTCTTCACCAAGGGCTACCAGATGACGGTTTTCTGCCACCGCAAGGGGTGGCGCGAGAAACGCGCCAGCCTGATCCCCAGCGCCGCGCCCGTCTCCGACGCCATCCTCTGCGACCCCCGACGCAACGTCAAAGGTTTTCCCATCACACGGTTCAAATGAAAAAAGGGCATTCACATGAAACGACTTTCCCTCCTCGCGGCACTCCTCGCCTGTGCCGCGCACGCCGACCCCGCAATCCCCTACACGGCGTTCACCCTTGATAACGGCCTCACCCTCCTCGTCCACGAGGACCACAAGGCCCCCATCGTCTGCGTGAACATCTGGTACCACGTCGGCTCCAAGAACGAGCGCCCGGGCCGCACCGGCCTCGCGCACCTCTTCGAGCACCTCATGTTCACCGGCAGCGAGCACTTCAACGACGACCACTTCAAGGCCGCCGAGAAAGTCGGCGCCACCGAGCTCAACGGCACCACCAGCCGCGACCGCACCAACTACTTCCAGAACGCCCCCAAGGACGCGCTCGACTACCTCCTCTGGCTCGAGTCCGACCGCATGGGCTTCCTCCTCGGCACGCTCGACCAGAAACGCCTCGACGAGCAGCGCGGCGTCGTGCAGAACGAAAAACGCCAGGGCGACAACCAGCCCTACAGCATCGCCTGGAAACTCATCACCGAAAACGCCTGGCCCCCCGGCCACCCCTACGCCTGGCCCGTCATCGGCTCCATGGAGGACCTCGACGCCGCCACCCTCGGCGACACCCACCAATGGTTCAAAGACTTCTACGGCCCCAACAACGCCACCCTCGTCGTCGCCGGGGACGTCACCCCCCAAGATGCTTTCGAGAAAGTGAAGCTCGCCTTCGGCAACATCCCCCCCGGCCCCCCCGTCGCCCGCCAGAAGCAATGGATCGCCAAACGCACCGGCACCCGTCGCCAGACCGCCCACGACCGCGTCCCCCAAGCCCGCCTCTACCACGTCTGGAACATCCCCCCCTACGGCACATGCGACGGCACGCACCTCGAGATGGCCGCCACCCTGCTCGCCGACGGCCAGAATTCTCGCCTCTACGCCCGCCTCGTCCGCGACGACCGCACCGCCACCTCCGTCGCCGCCCACGCCTCTCTCGGCGAGATCGCCGGGACCTTCCTCATCACTGCCACCGCCGCCCCCGGCGCCGACCTCGCCGACCTCGAGGCCGCCCTCGGCGAAGAGCTCGCCCGCTTCCTCCGCGACGGCCCCACCCCCCCCGAGCTCACCCGCCTCAAAGCAAAAGCCGACGCCAACTTCACCCGCAGCCTCGAACGCATCGGCGGCTTCGGTGGCAAGAGCGACATCCTCGCCATGAACAGCGTCTTCCTCGGCGACCCCGACTATTACCAGACTCGCCAGCACGACATCCAGGCCGCCACTCCCGAGCAGATCCACGCCGCCGCCAACGCCTGGCTCACCGACGGCCAATACACCCTCGAGATCCACTCCCTCCCCCCCCACGCCGCCACCGGACACGACGTCGACCGCGCCACCCCCCCCCCCCCCCCCCCCCCCCCCCCCCCCACCCTCCCCCCCCCCCCCCCCACCCCCCCCCCCCCCCGCCCCCCCCCCCCCCCCCCCCCCCACCCGCGGGGCCCCCCCCC
>WRML01000181.1 GCA_009777165.1 Kiritimatiellota bacterium | reverse complement strand
GTCGTCGAGGAGGCGGTTGTACAGGATGATGATGTACAGCACGAGCAGCAGCTGCCGCTTGTACTCGTGCAGGCGTTTGACCTGCACGTCGAAGATGGAGTCGGGCGGGACCGTGATGCCGACCTCGAAGCGGATATAATTCGCGAGTGCCTCTTTGTTGGCCTGTTTGATTTTCCGGAATTCGCCTAGGAACCCCCTGTCCTGCGTGTGCTTCTCCAGCCCGCGCAACGCATCGAGGTTGGTGATCCACTCGGACCCTACCGTATCCGTGCAGAGGAGCGCGAGTGACGGGTTCGCTTTCAGCAGCCAGCGGCGCTGGGTGATACCGTTGGTCTTGTTCGAGAAGTGCGTGGGGCTCATCTCGTAGAAATCGCGGAACAGCGTTGACTTCAAGATTTCCGTATGGAGCGCGGCAACACCGTTGATCGAGTTGGAGCCGATAATCGCCAGATGCGCCATCCGCACCGAACGCTCGCCCTGCTCGTTGATGACGCTCATCCGCGTCAGCCGGTCAATGTCGCCGGGATAACGCAGCGCGACTTGCTTGAGGAAACACCCGTTGATTTCATAAATAATCTGCATATGGCGCGGCAACAGGCGTTCCACCAGCGCCACGCTCCACGTCTCCAACGCCTCTGGCAAAATGGTGTGGTTGGTGTAACCTGTGCAAGCGCGCGTGATCTCCCAGGCGGTGGCCCAGTCCATCCGCTCGATGTCCACAAGCTGATGCATCAGTTCCGGGATGATGAGCGTGGGGTGCGTCTCGTTCAGGTGGATGAACGCCTTGTCCGGCAGCCGCCGCCAGTTCGCGCCGTTCGCGTCGCGGAAACGGCGCAAAATATCCTTCAGCGAACACGCCACAAAGAAATACTGCTGCTTCAGGCGAAGCTCCTTGCCTGCCTGCATGTTGTCGTTCGGGTAAAGGACTTTGGTCAGGTTCTCCGCCAACACCTTACTCTGCACCGCCTCGACATACGAGCCTTTGTTGAACTCCGACAACTCGAACTCATCGCTGGCCTTCGCTGACCACAGGCGGAGCGTGTTGATCGCGTTGCTGTAGCCGACGATCGGCCAGTCGTAGGGCACGCCGATAACACGCTCATCCTCGACCCATGTCCACTCCATGCGCCCGTTGTGCGACACACATTTGACGTGACCCCCGAAATAAACCTCCTGCGCATACTCTGGACGCGCAAGCTCCCACGGCGACTCGTTATTCAGCCAGCGGTCCGGCTCCTCCACCTGCTGACCGTCCTTGATGCGCTGACGGAAAATGCCGTAATCGTAACGCAGACCGTAACCGATGGCGGGAAGCCGCAGCGTCGAAAGCGAATCGAGGAAACACGCCGCTAACCGCCCGAGACCGCCATTGCCGAGACCCGCGTCAACCTCAAGGTCGCGGAAGTGGTTCCAGTCCAGTCCATAATATTCCATCGCCTCGCGACAGAACGGCTCCATCTTCATGTTGATGACATTGTTGCCGAGCAGACGACCGATCAGAAACTCCAGCGACAGGTAATAGACTCGCTTCACGTTCGCTTTGTGGTAAGCGGCTTGGGTGTCAATCCAGTCCTCGACGATCCGATCGCGCACGCTGAGCGAAAACGCCATGAACCGATCGCGGTCCGTCGCTGTCTCTTCCCCTTTTGCCATGGCATAACGCAGATGCCACGCAAAATCCTGTTTCAACCCCTTCGCGCTCTTCTGGAGGCGCAAGTCATGCGTCTGACGCTGTTTAACTTTCTGTTCCATGACGCGGGATTATACTAAATTTCCGGGAAGGGCTAAAGCACGAAAGTGCTCAAATTACGAAGGGGCGATGACCTGCGTATGACCTGCGGATGTAACTTTATGCTTGCTTTCTCGCCAGATTCCCGCCATGCTCTATTGCTGTTGATTCAAACAAAGGTGTGTTCTTCGAACGCGTTTGGGTGAAACAAACGGTGGGTAACCAGTAACACCATGAATGCTGTGTGGGGATACAATGGTTTCGGTTTTGGGCTGAAAGCCCTGGTGTGTAGCACGTCCTGACCTGAGAGACAAATGTTTTTAGATGTTGTTGATTTACGGGTGGAGTACCCGATTCACGGTCGCCAGCCGCTGGTCGCGGTGGATGGCGTTTCGCTTTCCCTCGGGGTAGGGGAATCCTTCGGCATTGTCGGCGAGAGCGGGTGCGGCAAGACATCGTTCGCCCGGACGGTGATCGGGCTTCAACCCCCGTCCGGCGGTACCATCCGCTTTGCGGGCAAGGACATCACGCGTATGTCCCCCCCGCAATTCAAAGCCTACCGCCGTTCCGTGCAGATGGTGTTCCAAGATGCCACCGATTCCTTGAACCCGCGCATGACCGTACGCCAGACGTTAGCAGAAGTCCTGCGCGTCCACCACATGCGCCCCCCCCCGCAAATCGGTGCGCGTGTTTTCGAGTTGCTCGACCGTGTGGGGTTGCCGCACGACACGCTCGACGCCTACCCCCGCGAAATCAGCGGTGGGCAATGCCAGCGTGTGAGCCTTGCGCGTTGCCTTGCCTTAGAACCACGGCTGATTATCGCGGACGAGCCTGTCAGCGCCTTGGATGTCTCTGTGCAAGCCCGCGTGTTGAATTTGATTCGTGCGCTTCAAACGGAGTTGAACCTCGCGATTCTTCTCATCTCGCACGACCTCGTGGTTGTGCGCAACATCTGCGACCGCGTGGCGGTCATGTACGAAGGGCAGTTTGTCGAGGAAGGGACGACCGCAGATGTGATGGCACATCCTCAACACGAGTATACCCGCACCCTCCTCGCCGCCGTCCCCGATGTCGCCCGCGCATTACGCCAAAGGGGGTAGGGCGACGGCATCCTCGCCTAACCGAACGGAATGAATGAACGGTTTACGTGTTCCGGACGTTGAAATAGACATGACGGGAAAAATATGTCATACTGTACACTTCATTTTTTGAAAGGTTAGCTATGGACAATGCGGAGATCCTCGCCCGCGCGAAGCAGGTGATGGAGATTGAGATTGAGGGGCTGCAGATGGCTCGCGATGCGCTGGGCGACGGTTTCACCGCGTCGATGCGTCTGATTCTCGCGACGCTCGAAAAGGGCGGCAAGATCGTCTGCACCGGCGTCGGCAAAAACCTGCACATCGCGGAGAAGCTCTCCGCCACGCTCGCCAGCACGGGCTCGACCAGCGTGCTGATGAACCCCATCCAGGCCATGCACGGCGACCTCGGCATCGTGTCGAAACACGACGTGCTGCTCGCGCTCAGCTTTTCCGGCGAGTCGGACGAGGTGATCAGGCTGATCCCCGCGGTCCGTCGTCTCGGCATCCCGGTCATCGGGATGGTGGGGGGGGCCGACAGCTCGCTCGCGCGGTTGAGCGATGTGGTGCTGTGCGTGAAAATCGGCAAGGAGGCCTGCCCCTTCGGCATGGCCCCCACCACCAGTACCACCGCCACGCTCGCGGTGGGCGACGCGCTGGCCATGACGCTGCTCGACGCGCGGCAGTTCAAGGTCGAGAGCTACGCCCGCCTCCACCCCTCCGGTGCCATCGGCCGGGCCCTCGTGCTGCGCGTGCGCGACATCATGCGTACGGGCGCGAAGGTCGCGCGCCTGCCCCTCACCGCCACCGTCACCGAGGCCATCGTCGCCATGACCGCCGCCAAGAGCGGTGCCGCGCTCGTCACGAACGACGACGGCACGCTCGCGGGCATCTTCACCGACGGCGACCTGCGCCGCCAGCTCTCCACGCAACCCCCTTTGGACAGGGGGGGGCCGGAGGCCGGGGGTTTACAGCCCCCTTTTGAAAGGGGGTGGCCGGAGGCCGGGGGTTTGCTGCAGGCCCCCGTCAGCGCCCACATGACGCGCAGCCCGGTCTCCGTGGCCGCCGACGCGCTCGCCGTGGACGCCCTACGCGTGTTCGAGACGCACAAGATTGACGACCTGCCCGCGCTGGAACAGGACGGCACGCTGGCGGGGTATGTGGACATCCAGGACCTGCCGAAAATGAAAGTGATGTGAAGCTATGGAGACGCTGGACAAGGCATTTGAGTTTTTCAGGCTGGGGGGGCCCGTCATGTGGCCGATCCTGCTCTGCTCGATCATGGGGTTGTCGGTCGCGTTCGAACGCCTGATCATGTTCTGGAAATACAACTTCGCGAACCGCTACTTCCGGGGCAAGCAGGCGGACGTCATCGCCCTCACGCGCAAGGGCGAATACGGCGAGGCCCTGCGTGTCGCGCGGAAGGCGGAGTCGCCCATCTGCCACGTGCTGGCGGAAGCGTTGGAGAACCGCGAGGCGGGCTTCAAGGAAACCCTCGAGGCCACCTCCCAGCAGACGATCGACAAGCTGCGGCGCGGGCTCTCGCTCCTCGACACCGTCATCACCGCCGCCCCCATGCTCGGTATCCTCGGCACCGTCACGGGCATCATCAACACCTTCAACGCGCTCAACGCCGCCGGCATGGAGAACCCGACCGAGGCGACCGCCGGGATATCGGAAGCGCTCATCACCACCGCCGCCGGCCTGATCGTCGCCATCGCCTGCCTGTTCCCCTTCAACTTCTTCGTCGCCCAGCTCAAGCGCCGCACGTACGAGCTCGAGCAGGCCGCGCACCACTTCGAAATCGCCTACAACACGAAAGGTGAGGCCCCCCCATGCGCCTGAACACCGGATACGAGGACCGCAAGGCACGGCTGGAGATGATCTCCCTCATGGATGTCATGTTCCTCATCCTCGTCTTCTTCGTGTACTCGATGTTCTCCATGTCTGTGCACCGCGCCCTGAAGGTCAGCCTCCCCGCCGCCACGGGCGCCGCCGAGCGCGGCGAGGCCATCATGATCACCGTCACCGCCGCCGACGAGCTCTACCTCAACAAACAGCCCATGCCGCTGGACGAGATCGTCCCCGCCGCCCTCGCCCTGTGGGACCAGCAGAACCTCCCCGTGCTCATCAGTGCCGACCGCGCCGCCACCCTCGGCCCCGCCATTGAGCTCCTCGGTAAGCTCAAGGACAACGGCATCGAGCGCATCGCGTTCCAAGTCGAAGGGAAGGGGGACTGACATGCCCGCACAAAGGCACAAAGGTTTTTGTTTTTCTCGCAGAGAACCCATCCGAAGCTATGCCTTTGTGTCCTTCGTGCCTTCGTGTGAGAAACGAAAATGACCTTTAACTCCGACAACGCACTCGGCTTCCTTCTCGCGGTGGTGGCGCACATCATCGGGCTGTTCCTCGTCGGGGGGGGGATGTTTGAGAGGGACGAGACCCCCCCCCGGCTGAACGTCTCCACCCTGGAGCTCGCGCTGGTCGAAGACGAGGTCCCCCCTCTGGAGGGCGACCGTCCCG
>WRML01000180.1 GCA_009777165.1 Kiritimatiellota bacterium | reverse complement strand
CCCTCGTGAAGCCGCTGTTCATTTGATGGCTCGCGCCTCCGCACTTCGGGCAAGTCCTGCCCATGTTTCTTTCGGTTGTGTCCATGCATGAAATCATATCATACTTGGACGCCATTTGTCCACTCCTGTTTTTTGTGTTTTTACTCATACTGTCTTCTCCTGAAAACATGGAAAAGAATATCATTTTGAATGGGGGGTGTCAAACCAGAATTTCCGTTCCGAAGTCCACAGGATACAGAGGGTTTTGTCTGGGGATATGTGAAACCCACAAAGGATTTCGGGAACCGTGTCGAGAGAACGGAGTGCGGACTTTCCTGTCCGCGTGAATCATCTGCGTCATCTGCGTGCCGGAACAAAAACGGACGATTCATGTGGTCATCGAATAGCACAAATAAAACGAATAAGAAAAACCTTTGTGACCTTTGTGCCTTTGTGTGAGTAAAAAAAATGGAGGCTTATGTTTTACACAGAGATATGGAACGTTAATTTACTATAGTCCGCCGATTGATTCGATTTGCGGACTGGAAAGTCCGCACTCCGTTCCGTGCCACCGATGCCGACATGACGGAGGGAGTCCGGTACTTACCGTAGCCCGTGGTGATGTGTCGTACGTTCAGCATGTTTTCGCCAAGGCTGTGTATCCGAGCCCCAGCATTACGGCTATCAGAAAACTTAAGAGCGAACCGATGAGCAGGTATTCGGTTTTTGCCGTCTCGGTTTCCTTGTAGCGCAGAATTGATTTTGCCGCAATGAGGAACCCCGCCGCATCGTAATGGTTGTTCACAATGAAAATCAGGAAAAGAATTCGTTCCAATGCACCAATGACACGTCCCGCCCGCAACAAATCGTCGTTGTTTTTTACAGTCGCCAAAATTTTTGCGGTTTTCATGAACCATCGTATGAAAATGTTCGCCGGAATGGTACAGAGGAACAACGCAAGACCCAGATATGTAGTTTGCATCCAATTCATTTCATTTCCCTCTCGAAGTAATCCACCGCGCCTTTGATAGCCGCCCACCCGGCGGCGCGTGTGTGGCTGTTGATCGTGGGCTGACTGTGTCCGGTGACCGCGCAGATTTCCTTTTCCGTTTTCCCTGACAGGCAATGCCACAAGATACCGCATTGCTTTTTCGTGTTTTTGACCAGCATCGTATCAATCAAGGCGAACAACGGTGCCATGACGTTGTTCCAATCCTCATTGGCGCTGCGAAATGCCAATCCACTTTTGGCGCGGTTGCTTAATTCCTGGACAGCCCGTCCCGAAAGGACGATTGCGTCGCCACTAATAAAATCCCTCTTCCTGTCCAGCGTTGTGATAGTGCCGATGCCCACCGCTACTCGCACGCCGTAGTTATTGAAATTGGAGTCCGGGGACTTTATGTCCTGCGATTTGACGAACGTCCGAATCAACAGAGCCACACGAAGCGCAAAGCGCGACTCCTCCAAGACGCACTCCAGACAGTCACCTTTGACAAGCCGACCAAAAAAATTTCTGACTCCGAACAGCGTCCGCAGATGACGCAACAATTCACGCAACTTCTCGTCGAGAAACACTCTTTGCTCCTGTGTCAAAGATGTAGATGCGGCAATATCCGCCGAGATGGCGGCTCTGCCGTTGAAATCTGCGCATCGCTCAAACTTGCGTCTCATGATTATAGCCCCATAAGCCTGTATTTGCCGAATATTGCCTTATACGACTATAAACGGCAAAAATTGAAATGGGAAAAGAGTATCATTTTGAATAGGGGGTGTCAAACCAGCATTTCCGTTGCCGTTATTCTTCGCCGTCATTTTCTATTTCCGCATCGTCCGCATTTGACGGGAGTAGGTTTGAGGATACCCGCTTGTCTGATTTCAGCCCTAGGTTTCTCAGCCGGATCGCCTGATTCACCAGATTGCCCCTGCCGTCTTTCAGTTGCCCGAGCGCCTTGTCGTACTTGTCCTGGCTGGTTTTCAGGCTCTTGCCGATCTCCTCGAAGGTCTGGGCAAACCCGACAAACTTCTCGTACAGGGCTTCGCCAGCGGCAACAATCTGCTTTGCGTTTTTGGTCTGCCATTCCCGCCGCCATAAGTCCGAGAACAGCTTGAGGCAGGCGATCAGCGTCGTCGGGCTGACCAGCAAAATCCTTTTCGAGTACGCATACGCCCACAAGTCAGGGTCGCCCTGCACGGCAAGCAGGTAGGCGGGCTCAATGGGGACAAACATCATGGTGAAATCCAGCGAGGTACCGAGGTCGTCGTAACGCTTCGAGCTGAGCTGGTCAATGTGCGTGTACACCGAACTCAAATGACTCTCCAAAAACCGCTTTTGCTCGTCGGCATCTTCGGTCGCGACGTACCTGTCGTAGGCGATCAGGGACACCTTTGAGTCCATGATGATGACGCGCTCGTCGGGCAGGCTCACCTTGACATCCGGTCTGACGTTATGCCCCTCCTCGTCTTTTGTCGTCTGCTGGATAAAGTATTCCCTGTCTTTGGTCAACCCCGACGCTTCGAGTATCCGCTCCAGGATCACCTCGCCCCAGTTCCCCCGCTTTTGCGGATTCCCCTTTAGCGCCGTCGCCAGATTGTTCGCCTCGGCGCTGACTTTATCGGTCTGCTCGATCAGGGCTTTGACCTTTTCCTCCAGCGAGAACCGTTGCTTGGATTCCTTGTCGTAGGTCTCCTCGACCTTTGCCTTAAACTGGCTGATGTCCGCCTTCAAGGGATTGAGGACGGTCTCGATGTTCGCCCTGTTCGTCTCCGTGAACTTTGAGGATTTCTCCTCCAGCAGTTGATTGGCGATTTTCTCAAACTGCAAATGGGCGGTCTTCTGCATCCCTTCGATTTCCGCTTTTTGCGTTGCCAGCCTCTCGTTCAGGAACGTGTTGTTGGCGGTTAATTCGCTTGCCTGTGCCGTCAGAGCTGTGAGTCTCGCGTTTAGCTCGTCTATTTGTCTCGCCTGCTGACGGGCTGTCTCTTTCTGTGCGGAGAGGCTTTCGGACAGGGACTTGTTCGTCGCCGAAAGCTCCGCGACGTGCTGCCTGTGGTTGCCGATCTCGTCGCGTTGCGCGGCGGCAGCCGCCCGTTCATCTGCCAACTGTTGCGCAAGTTCCTGATTGCGCACGGCAGCCGTGCTGGTCTGTTCCTCGCTGACCTTCAGGGCGGTGACGCCCGCGTTGTATTTCGACGCAAGATCGTCAAAGTCTTTCTTCGGGACATTCTTCGCCTTATCGAGCAGATGGAAAATCACGTAGGCGACGACCGCCCCCGCCAAAACGCCTATCACTAAGCTGACTGCTTGCATCTGGGAATCCGCTGAAGGGTTAGGACTTCTTCACCGCCGGCACCCACCCGGTGACGCAGACGAACGCCAGCAGCCACACGACCAGGACGGCAGGAGACCGGAACGGCAAATCCCCGAACGAGTGGCAGACCGTCGCGGTCGTGCCGACCCAGGCCGCCACCGTGACGGGGGGGGTGAGATAAAACCAGCTGGGGGACCTCCTCCCCCTGCTTCTCGCCTGGGCCCGCTTCACGCGGCAAAACGCAAGTACCTGCCACGCCATCCCCCCGAACAGCAGAAGGGCAAACATCACCATCAGTCCGTACCCGACCACTCCCTGCTCCAGCAGGAATTGCAATGAATCGTTATGGACATTGGCCCCCCCGACCTGTTGCAACCTTTCCTCCGGTGTGACATACGCCAGCGTGTAAGAGGGATACCCCCACCCCCCCACGCCGAACACCGGGTAATCCCCCCAGATCGCCCTTGCCACGCGCGTGTGATAGTATTCCCTCCCCGTCACGCGATCCGTGATGGACTCCAGATTGATCGTGCTGATCTCCTGTTTGAGATCTTCCAGTTTGAGCGCAAAAAACAACGCCGTCACGCAAAACAAAATCCCACCAATACTCGACAAGACAACGACGCGTAACCCAACCGGCATCCGTTTCCACGTGAACAACAGGCCGTACACCACAAATACCACAACCAGAATCACGCACAAGAGTATCGCCGCGCGGGACAGGGTCGCAATCGCCGCCGCAAGGCACAATACTACAGGTACCAACATCCGGTTCACTTTCAGTTTAGAGGGGGGGTCGAGCATCGCTTGTAAGTTTTCCGAGAACAACTCCGACACCTCCGTCATCTGCTGGAACCAGACGCCGAACGACAACGCGAACGCCAGCGTGAAATACGCCCCCGCCAGATTCGGGTACCCGAACGACGAGAAGAAATAAGACTCCATCGGGGTCATCCAGAAAATCGAATCCGTCCCCGACCACAACTGGGCGAAGCCCAGCACCGCCAGCCCCCCCCCGCACCAGCACACCGTCTCCAGCAGTATCCGCTTCGCTTTTTTCAGCAGACCATGCTTCGCCGCGAACACGGCAATCATCGCCGGGAAGAACCACAGCAGGAGGGTCCCGTGCGCATTCGTGTCCGTGCAGAACGGCAGCCACGCCACAGGCGGCGCGGACGCCACCCACTCCCCCGACTCCGCCACGAACCGCGGCGCCTCCGCGACATTGAACAACGGGATCACCAGCGTGACCGCAAACAGCACCGCCACATACGTCAGCGGGTCACGCGCCAACGCCCGCCACACGCGCCTGCGCGCATCCAGCAGCGACTCATTCTTTTTCACCTGCGGATAGACCAGCAGCCACTCCAGTATGGGCAAGGTCAGCCAAGGGACCACTGGGAACAACAATTCCGGACGCGTCCCCCCGTGTATCCACGCCAACGCAACAACCAGCCCCATCAGATGAAACAACAACACATTCTTCGCAAACCCATTCATAATCTCTCTCTCCACCTCATCCCAATCCCCCCCCCTGACAACGAAATGTCAGACAGGGCTATTTCCCAACACTCACCGAACCCCGGGCGAATCCATTCAGCACGGCTGACAGAACCCGCCCAAGCCCTTTTCCAGCAGAAAAAGACACCCTGTCCCTCCCTGCAAAATTCTTTCACTTTCCGTATACGGTAGGGACGGCACTCCGAGCCGTCCGCCCGGCGGTCTCGGAGAGACCGCCCTACCAAAGGGCTGAAAGCCATAGCAAGGCTGAAAGCCTTTTGCATATTAGCGTAGGGTAACGCCCTACGTACAGGTCACACGATAACATCAAGGCTGAAAGCCTTGCGCATAACGGAGTGCGGACATTCCTGTCCGCAAGGGCTGAAAGCCCTCACACATATTAGCGTAGGGCAACGCCCTACGTACAGGACATACGATAACATCAAGGCTGTAAGCCTTGCACATCCGCGGGGGGGGGGCTCCCCCCCCCTACGCAAGCCCCCTTTTGAAAGGGGGGGCCTCCGTATCCGGAGGGGGGGGGTTGT
>WRML01000179.1 GCA_009777165.1 Kiritimatiellota bacterium | reverse complement strand
GATGGGGCACGGGATGCACCTAAAAGAGGCATCCCGATGGGATGCCATGATTTTTTTGCGTTCTCTTCTACCGAAAGAAACATCCCTAACGGGATGTTGTTACGGTATGCTTTAAAAGTGATTTCGCGTTAAAAAGCGTATCGCGATAACATCTCGTCAAGGGATGTCAGAATGGAACACGTTTAAAGTGATTTAGCTATATGGAGTGCGGCGGCTCGCCGCAGAACTGAAAACCTTGTGCACGCGAGAGGAGACCTAGGAGACCTAAGAGACCTAGGGGACGAAAGGGCTACAGTCCCCTTTTGAAAGGGGGTGGGCGGTATTCCGGCCGGGGGGTTGCCCTCCTTCGTCCCCTCCCTCGTGTCACTCGCTGTGCAGAACCATCAGGCATCTTTTTTCTTGGCACGTGGGCGCGTTTTCTTTGACTTGCCTTTCGTGAACACGAGCTTGCCGTCCGAGGTGGTCGCCTCGATGAGTCCGGCGGTGACGCCGCCGCGTAGGAGTTCTTCGGCGAGGGGGTCCTCCAGCAGACGTTCGACAGTCCGGCGCAAGGGGCGGGCCCCCAGGGAGGGGTCGAAGCCCTTGGACACGAGCAGGTCAGTGGCGGCGGCGTCGAGCGCAAGCTCAATGCCTTTACCCTCCAGTCGCGCGCGCACCTTCGCAAGCTCGATACCAAGGATGCGGACCACGTCCGCCTTGTCGAGTTTCTTGAACACGATGATGTCGTCAAGGCGGTTGAGGAGCTCGGGCTTGAAAACCTGCTTGGCGGAGTTGATCATGCGGTCGCGCAGACGGGTGTAGTCCTCAGCGGCGGTCTCGCGGGCGAAGCCCAGGCCTTGTCCCTGTTTCTCGTAGTCGAACCCGAGGTTGGAGGTGAGGATGATGACGGTGTTGCGGAAGTCCACCTGCCGCCCGAGGCTGTCGGTGAGATGCCCCTCCTCCAAAATCTGCAGGAGCATGTGCATGACGTCGGGGTGGGCCTTCTCAACCTCGTCGAACAGCACGACGCTGTAGGGGCGGCGGCGGACGCGCTCGGTGAGCTGCCCCCCCTCCTCGTGCCCGATATACCCGGGGGGGGACCCGATCAGGCGCGAGACGGTGAACTTCTCCATGTACTCGGACATGTCGATCTGGATGAGCGCCTTGTTGTCGCCGAACATTTTTTCCGCAAGCACTTTTGCGAGCAGGGTCTTGCCGACCCCGGTGGGGCCGAGGAAGATGAACGACCCGATGGGGCGCCGGGGGTCCTTCAGGTCGGCGCGTGAGCGGCGCAACGCGCGGGCGATAGCCTCGATCGCGGGGGCCTGCCCGACGACCTCCTCCGTAAGCTCCTTCTCGATGCTCAGCAGACGGGCGATCTCCGTCTCGCTCATGCGCTTGATGGGGACATTGCTGATGTGCGCGACGGTCTCGGTCACGTCGTCCACGGTGACGGCGAGCGCTTTCTCGGCGTGCTCGCTTTTCCACGTCTTCACGATGTCATCGAGCTCCTGCCGTGCGGTGCGCTCCTCGTCGCGCAGGGCGGCGGCCTGCTCGAACTGCTGTTCGGCGATGGCCTTGTCCTTGCGCCCAGTGATGTCCTGGATGCGCATCTCGTAGGCCCGCACGTCGGGGGGGCGGACGGTCACGCGCATCCGCATCCGTGCGCCGGCCTCGTCAATGGCGTCAATGGCCTTGTCGGGCAACTGGCGGCCGGGGAGGTAACGCGCGGTGAGCTTGGCGGCGGCCTCGAGCGCGGCGGCGTCGTACAGCACGTTGTGGTGCGCCTCGTAGCGCGGGGCGATGCCTTTGAGGATGGCGACGGTCTCGTCAATGCTCGGCTCGTCCACGCGGATGGTCTGGAAACGGCGCTCGAGCGCGGCGTCCTTCTCGATGGACTTGCGGTACTCGTTGAGCGTGGTCGCGCCGACGCACTGAAGCTCGCCGCGCGCGAGCGCGGGCTTGATGATGTTGGCGGCGTCCATCGCACCCTCCGCGCCGCCCGCACCGACGATGGTGTGCAGCTCGTCCAGGAACAGCACGATGTTCTTCTCGCGGCGGATCTCGTCAATGACCGCCTTGATGCGCTCTTCGAATTGCCCGCGGTACTTGGTGCCGGCGACGAGCAGCGCCATGTCGAGCGCGATGACGCGCTTGTCGCGCATCCGCTCCGGCACGTCGCCCGAGGTGATGGCGTAGGCCAGCCCCTCGACGACGGCGGTCTTGCCGACGCCCGCCTCGCCGATCAGCACGGCGTTGTTCTTGGAGCGGCGGCACAGGATTTGGATGACGCGCTCAAGCTCGCTCCTACGCCCGACCATGGGGTCAAGCTCACCCTTGCTCGCAAGCTCGGTGAGGTCGCGCCCGAACGCCTTCAGTGCGGGGGTCCTGGATTTTTTCTCGCCCGTCTTACCAGGCTCTTCTCGTTGCGCGAGTTCCCCGGGGAGGTCGTCGTCGGAGAACGGCGGCTCGTTCGGGTAATCGCCCATCTCGTCGCCCAGGATGCGGCGGATGCCGGAGACGAGCGCCTGTGGGCTGACGTTGAGCGAGGCGAGGACCTGCGCGGCGACGCCCTCGCCCTCGCGGACGAGCGCGAGCAGGATATGCTCCGTGCCGGCCTGCGACTGCTGCATGGAACGCGCCTCCGAGAGCGCGAGTTGCAACACCTTTTTCGTGCGCGGGGTCATGGGCAACTCGCCGCGCGTCAGGGTCTCCCCCCCTACCCCGACCATGCGCTCGACCGCGATGCGCACATCCTCCAGCGCGATGCCGAGCTCCTCCAGCACCTCGACGGCGACGCCCTCCCCGAGCGCGACCAGCCCCAGCAGCAGATGCTCCGTCCCGATGTACGGGTGGTTGAAACGCTGCGCCTCCTTCGTTGCGAGCTTGATCGCCTCCTGCGCCCGCGGTGTGAAATTTCCGAAACCGTTCATAAGAAAAAACTCCGTTTTTTTTTTAATTAGGAATTAGAAATTAGGAATTAGGAATGAATGCTTTAAAATTGGAAATTTAAACTGATTCCCCATTTCTAATTCCTCATTCCCCATTCCTAATTCCTAATTCCTAATTCTCCCTCAATGCACTCCCCTCTGACTCTCCGCGTAGAACTTCACGAGCGTGACGATCTCGGGAAGCTGCTCGACCTCGTAGCGGATGCGCTCGAACGCCTGGCCACGGTTGAGGCCCTCGCGGTACAGGAAGCGGTATGCCTCCTTGAGCGCGGTGCGAACCTCCTTCGAGAACCCGCGCCGCTGCAGGCCCACGATGTTCGGGCCCAACACGCGCGTCTCCGCCCCGGTCGTCTCCGTGATCATGTAGGGCGGGCAGTCCTGGCGCACCTTGGTATAGCCGCCGATCATCGCGTGGATGCCGATGCGGCAGAACTGGTGCACGCCCGTCATGCCGCCGATGATCGCGTAGTCCTCGACGACGACCTCCCCCGCGAGCGCGGCGAGGTTCGACATGATGACGTGGTTGCCCACGCTGCACCCGTGCGCGACGTGGCAGTACGCCATGATCAGGCACCCCCCCCCGACCCGCGTGACCTCCCCCGGCTTGGTGCCGAGGTGGACGGTCGAGAACTCGCGCAGCACGGTACCGTCGCCGATCTCCGCGTAGGTGACGTCGCCCTCCTGATACTTCAGGTCCTGCGACTTCATGCCGACGCACGCGAACGGGAAGATCTGGCAGTTCTGCCCGACGGTGATGTGGCCGCTCAAAAAGGCGTGGGCCTGCACGACAGTACCCGCGCCGATCTTCACGTCCGGCCCGACGACCGCGTAGGGCCCGACCTCCACGCCAGCGGCAAGCTCGGCCTTGGGGTCAACGATTGCGGTTGGATGGATGGTAGTCATAGTTTTTTTCAGTTGTTAGTTGTTAGTTTTTAGTTTTTAGTTTTTAGGATAATGACCTGGAGGGCGAGCGTCCTCGCGAGCCGTTCTAAAAACTAAAAACTAAAAACTAAAAACTGTAAACCAACAACTTCTCCTTTCTCTTACAGATTTTTCGGAATTAAAACAGCCGCCAGCGCGAGGCAGATTGCGACGGGCAACCAGATCAGCACATGCGGGTAAAACGCGGGGGATTTTTGAAGGACGTTGGCCAAGATGAGGATCAGGTAATACACCAGCGCGACGGCGAGGCTGATGCCCATCCCGATCGTCGAGTCCTTGCGGTTCGCCTTGATGCCCAGCGGCACGCCGATCAGCACGAAACAGATACAGGCGAACGCCTCCGAGAACCGTTTCTGGAACAGCGTCCGGCAGATGGAGAGCCGGCTCTTCCGGTAATCCTCCGGCAGGCCGTCCGTGTTGGCGCGCAAGTCCCGCATGGTTTTGCGCAGCTCCGAAAAGCGGAAGTCCTTCTCCTTGCGGAAGGCCTCGCGCTGCCGCCGCGTGTCCGGGATCGTGTGCGTGATGCGCCCGAAGGTCGCGATGCCGGGCCGTTTCGCGTCAATCGGCTCCACCTGCACGTTGTACATGTTGAGGACGATGTTCGTCCCTTCCGCCGAGATGAGCGCCTTGTCCGCCCGGATTTCGCGCGTGACGTCCTGGAGGTACTCGGTCGCGCGCAGGCCGTAGATCCAGTTGCCCTCCTTCCGCTCGAAGAAGAGGCTCACGCCCTCGAACTCGTCAATGTTGCGGCCCGGCTCGAGCAGCTTGAGCCCGGTGTCCACCGAGATCAGCGCCTTGATGTTGTTCTTGAGCTCATGCGCGCGCGGCACGATCTCGTTGTTCACGTAGAACCCCAGCAGTGTACAGCACGCCGCGAAGAGGATCGGGTACCGCATGATGGCCAGCAGGTTGACGCCGCACGCGCGCATCGCCGCGATCTCGCTGTCCGCCGACAGGCGGCTGAACACGAGCAGCACACTCACCAGCAGCGAGAGCGGGATGGTGAACGTCAGCGTCTCCGGGAACACGATCCGCATGAACAGCAGGATGGTCTCCATGGGGATCCCCTGCATGATGTACTGCGCGATCTGCACCAGCAGCCCGATGGTCAGGACGAACGACAGCACCAGCCACGCCAGCGCGAAGGCGATCAGGAACGATTGGAACACGTATCGCTCGATTATCTTCATCGGTCTTCCGATTGCCGCGGGGGGGCACGCTCCGGCAGACGGAACGATATCCCCACCCCCGCCATGTAGATCATCCCGCACGCCCTGTCAACGGCCATGAACGCCCGCGCGTCGGCGCGGATCGCGATCTCCTCCGTCAGGTGGTACATCATGCCGACCCCGGCCCGGGGCCCCGCCGCGCCCCTGGCCCCCCCCCCGTCGAAAACCGTTTCCGCCGCGCCGCAGTACCCCCCCCCCAGCGCGAGGTAGGGGTCGAAGCGCGAATAACTGTTCAGGTGGC
>WRML01000178.1 GCA_009777165.1 Kiritimatiellota bacterium | reverse complement strand
CTTGCGAACTGCATGAGCAGCGGTGGCGTGAACATCTCTTCATCCTCTTGCGGTGGCGTGGCAGGGGTGAACAACGATATGCTGGGAGACAGTTATTGGAAAAGGGACGGAACAGCGGGATTCAATCTGAACGCAGTCGGGTCGGGGAGCGGCGATGTAACGATGCTCCCCTTCGGCGCGGCGCCGGGGACGTTCGCGGCCCCGCACCCGACCTACGCGACCACGAGCCTGCTTGACGCACTTAACGCCTGGGTGGACGCGGCGAACACCGCGCAGGGCGAGGATATCTACCTGCATTGGACGCTCGACGGCTCGCCGGACGGTTACCCTGTCCTCGATCAGTCCGTCCCGGCCGTCACCCCGCCGAGTGATTACTGGTCGGATGAGCAGAACCGCGACACCTCGTGGGGAGCGACGCTCAGCGACCCCATGCCCATCGGCACGGCGGAGGAGCTGGCGCAGTTCGCGTGGCTGGTCAACCAAGGCAATAACTTCGCGGGCAAGACCGTCCTCCTCACGAAAGACGTTGACCTCTCCGGACGCCAGTGGACACCTGTGTGGGCGACGGTGCCTTCTTATCCCTTTGTGTCCACCGTAGGATTTTCCGGCACATTCGACGGCGGAGGGCACACGATTTCCGGCATGACGATCCATGCCTCGAATACGGTGACGCACGCCGGGCTTTTCGGGACGATCAGCGCGGAAAGTGTGGTTTGCAACGTGAATCTTGTGGACACCGACATTACCGTGCTCAGCGAGATTGGAGACATCCGCGCTGGTGGCGTGGTCGGATTGAACAATTACGGCATCGTGGCGAATTGCCAGAACAGTGGATCGGTATCTGCCAGTTTCGGCTCCACCACGTATGCCCATTGCGGGGGCATTGTTGGCCTTAACGAGGGTACGGTCAAGGACTGCGCGAATAGTGGCGCAGTGTCCGCCTCGTGCATCAGTGCGACCATCGGCGGTGTGGTGGGTTTGAGCGACCATAACGCGCAGGTGGTGAACTGCCAGAACCGCGGGGTTGTGTCCACCTCATGCACGCAATACTCTCATTGCGGAGGTGTCGTGGGTTGGAATCGGAGCAGTGTTGTGAACTGCTGGAGCAGTGGCAGCGTGACCTCATTCACCTCCTCTTCCCTTGCCTATTTAGGGGGCGTGACGGGTGAGAACGGTGTGATGGGGTTGAGCGTCGGCCTGACACAAGACAGCTACTGGATAGTAAATGGGACGGCAGGGTTCAACCGGCCCGCAATCGGGATGAACTACGGTATGCAGGGCAGCCGCCTCTTCTCCGTATCCACCCCCCCTGGCGCTTTCGCAGCCGTACACCCGACCTACGCGACCACGAGCCTGCTCGATGCGCTCAACGGCTGGGTGGACGCGCAAGGCGCAGGGGACTACAGGCATTGGACGCTCGAGGGGTCCCCTGACGGTTACCCTGTCCTTTGCTCAGAAGTACAGCCCCCCACGCCGAGCACATTCACGGTTGAGTTCATCAGCACCGCCCTGAACGGAAGCGGCACGATGGAGCCTCAGACCTTCACAAACGGCGTGGCGCAGAACCTGACGCTCAACGCATTCACCTATCCCTGCACCGCATTCGCCACGCCCGTGAATTTCCCGTTCCTCGGGTGGGGGACCAACGCGACCTATACGCTCCCCATGTTCACTGACGGGGAGAGCCTCAACCTGACGGGGGCTCCCGACATCACACTCTACACCGCGTGGGGGGCGGTCACGGATGACGACACGGGCTTCATCGCGAACCCGGACGGCTCGGTCATCACGGACGACGGCTCCGTCTCCCCGGACGGCTCGATGACGGTCACGCTCGACCCCGCCGGGGGTGACTTCGGTGTCACCTCCGTGGTCTGCACGGGCTACACGTACAATGGCCTCCCGACGGACGGGACCCGCTCCGGCTTCATCTTCACGGGCTGGGAGACCACCACAGGAATTCCCGTCGTCAACGGTATGCCCTTCCACCAGGCCCGCTTCGCCGCGACGCTCATCGCGCAGTGGGTCTCGGCGACGGAGCCCGACATCTCGGACATCGTCGCACCGACGCCCACCGTCGGCGTGACCTACCGCGGGCAAGTCATCATGGGCATGCACGCCGTGCCGTCATCGCTCAGCGCAAAGCAACTCCCGTCGGGGTTGAAGCTTAATTCCTCCTCCGGCGAGATTACCGGCGTGCCGAAGAAAGAGGGGATCTACACGGTCACGGTTCGCGCCACGAGCCTCGCCAACCGGAAGGTCTATACGGAGCGGGTGTTCAGCATGGTCGTCGCCCCGCTGCCCGCCCGCGCCATTGGCACGTTCGACGGGTATCTCGACGGCGAAGACACGCACGGGGCCGTCAACCTCGGCAATGTCACTCTCACGGCATCCGCCTCGGGCAAGGCCAGCGCAAAGGTTGTCGCCGCCGGGCACGGGACGCAGTCCATCAGCATCCCGGCCTGGGACAGCCTGAGCAACGGCGTGTTGCGCGCCACGGCGGTTTCCGCCAAAGGGGTCCCCCTGGCCATCGGGCTCGACACGACCGCCGAGTTCGGCACATGGCAGCTCACGGGCGTGTTCGGCGGCATCCCGGCGCTTGCCCAGCGCAGCCCCCTGAAGGTCAAGGCCGACCCCGACTTCGCCATCGCGCAGGAGGCCCTCGCCGCATACATGGGCTACTACACCATCGGCATCCGCGGCGACACTGTCCTCGAACAGGGGCCCTCCGGAACGATTCCCGAAGGTTTGGGGTACCTCTCCACGACGGTCGGGACGAAACCCACACTGAAGTTCGCCGGGCGTCTCGCCGACGGCACGGCAATCAGCGGCGCGTACCCCATCGCCTTCGGAGAGGAAAGCGCGTTTGTTTCGTACTTTACCCCCCTCTACAAGACAGAGGGCTACCACTCGGGGCTGTTGGAGATAGACCCCCTCCTGACCGTCACCGGGGAGGGCCGCTGGACCTACCCCGGCGCGTCCCCGACGGCCAAGGCCCCCCTGACGGCTGACCGTTTCACGCTCAGCCTCCTTCTCTCCGGGGGCCCCTACACTCCTACCGCCGCAACCCTTGAGGCCTATAGCCAAGGGGGCCCCCTGCTCATGTTCGGTGCACCCGAAGCCGGCTACACCTACACCAAGGGTACGTACAGCGTCACCGCCGGCCCCCTGGGGCTGCCAAGCGAGCTGTCCCTGATCGGGGACAAGAAGGGGCTCCTGATCCTCCCCCCTGACAACCCGGCGCTGGCGACCTTCAAGGTGACCCCCTCCACGGGCGTGTTCAAGGGCAAGCTCACCGTCTATTACGAATACCCCGACGAGGGGGGGGTATTGCGGTTGAAGGGGGTCTCCGCCCGTTATCAGGGCATCCTCACCCCCCTGGGTGATTTCGGGGCGGGGGCCGGCTACTACCTGCTCGATGACGTATGGCAGGACATCAGCGGCGCAAAACCCGTGACGTACAAGATCAAACGTTCCGCGCCCGTGGTGGTCGAGGCAGATTAACGGATGTTTTGTTTGGCCACAGATGGGATGCAGATGAAACATGGGTTTCGTGATCCGTGTTTGACTTGGGTTTCATCCGTAGCTCATGTAACGAAAGGATGAACATGATGCGGCTTGTGACGGTAGGGTTGGTTTCGGGGTTCTGCGTGATGGGGGTATGCGCCGACACGTCGGTGTGGAGCGAGTTCAGGGGATCCGCGAAGGATGGCACGTCTGCGGCGACGGGTTTGCCGCTCACGTGGAATGAGACCGAGAACATCGTGTGGAAGACGGAGATCCCCGGCATCGGGCACTCCTCCCCTGTCGCGGCGGGCGGGCGCATCTGGTTCACGCAGTCCCCCGACGGCGGCAGGACGCGCCACGTGATGTGCGTGGACTTTGAGACGGGTAAAATCATCCGGAACATCCCGCTCTTCACTTGGGACCCCGAGAGCGAACAGAAATACCACGACATGAACAGCCATGCGACACCCACCCCCGTCGTCGAAGGCAACCGTGTCTACGTCACCTTCGGCAATCCCGGTACCGCCTGCCTCAACGCCGAGACGGGCGAGACCATCTGGACGCGTACCGACATCATCAACCGTTATTTCGACGTGGGTCCCGCAAGCTGTCCCACGCTCTACGGCAACAAGCTCATCATCCAGTGCGACGGCCAGCCCAGTGCCGCGCGGTTCGTCATCGCACTCGACAAGGACACGGGCAAGACCCTCTGGCGCACGGACCGTAGGTACCCCAACGATGAGGTCCCGGGCTACACGCACGCCTCGTGTATGCCGCTGGCCGTGACGGTCAACGGCAGGCAGCAACTCGTGAGCCCTGGCGCGAACGGTGTCCGCGGCTATGACCTGGAGACGGGCGAGGAGCTGTGGGTCGCGCGGTACAAGGCGTGGTCGGTCGTGCCGCGCCCGGTCTCCGACGGTAACCTCGTCTTCATCTGCGCGGGCGTGGTCAACCCCATCATGCTCGCCATCCGCCTCGACAAGGCGAAGGGCGACATCACCGACTCCGACGCCATCGTCTGGTCAACCACCAAGCGGGTGCCGGACATGCCCTCGCCGCTGCTCATCAACAACCGCTTCTATACCCTGTTGGCGGCGGGCAAGTTCAGTTGCCTCGACCCTGCCACGGGGGATGAGATCTGGTCGGAGAACCTCCCCAAGCAGCATTTGGCGTCGCCTATCAGCACGGAAGGGCGGATTTACCTGTTCAACACGGAAGGCACCGCAACCGTCGTCGCGCTCGGCGACACGTTCCGGTTGCTGGCGAGTAACAAGCTGGACACGGGGTGCCACGCCACACCCGCGATTGTGGGTAAGTCCCTCATCGTCCGCACCAGTTCACACCTCTATCGCATCGAAGATATGAAGCGATAGTTTGTCGAGGTTTTCAACCTTGCTAAAAATCGTCCCTGCGGGACATGATCGTCTGTGAACCTCGGTACCGTAGGTTGAAACCTACGGTTAGAGCATATTAAGAAATATCGTGTCCGCTTCCCACCAAAGGCTGAAAGTCCTATTGCCATTTATGTGCCACTAGCCAGTTATATAGTAATTTAACTTGACGTTGTTACATTTAGCCCTGAAAAGGCTCTGGCATTAGCGTAGGGCTACACCTAAGCTAATGCCGACGGGTTTTCAGCCCTGTTGCCGAATGTAACAACGTCAAGTTAAAACACTATAGTGAATTAACTTTAAACGTGTTCCATTCTTACATCCCGTTAGGGATGTATCTCTCGGTAGAAAAATGCCCTTCCCCCCATGTCCGCATCCCATCGGGATGCGCCTAAAAGAGGCATCCCGATGGGATGCCATGATTTTTTTTGCGTTCTCTTCTACCGAAAGAAACATCCCTAACGGGATGTTGTTAC
>WRML01000177.1 GCA_009777165.1 Kiritimatiellota bacterium | reverse complement strand
CGTGCCATCGTCGACTCCTTTTGTGGATCGGGTTGAAAGAGAAAGAGTATACGGCATGGCTCGTCGAAAAACAATAATTATTTTTATTTACGCTGATAGACACTAGTATGTGTAGCCCTTTCAGGGCAGAGTGTACCAATGACAAGTTAAATTGCCATAGACTTGTCGTCTTGACGACTTGACGACGTGCCAAGACCGACAAGCCGACAAGCCGTCAAGTCGCCAAGTCCCGTTGCCCATCATTGCCGTCGTCCCGTAGTCCTGTAGTCCCGTAGTCCAGCCCCCTCCGCCGACTACATGACTACGTGACGACGTGACTACGACGGCAATGCTGGCAACACTTTAGAACTTTAGAACTCCCGAACTTTAGAACTTCTTTCGAGAACTCCCGAACTTTAGAACTTCCCCGGGCTACGCCATGTTCGGCGGGGGCCCGCCGGGGTGCTGCTGGGGGGGCAGCTTCCGCACGTGCAGGGGGTAGCGCATGCGGAGCTGCTGGTCCAGCAGGATCTCCACCCAGTGCGTGCCTTCCTGATGGAACGCCAGGTTGATGAACACCTCCACGGTGGTCGCGACCTGCTGGTCGTTCGAGAGCTTGATGGGGACGGGCTGGCCCTCCGCCACGACCGTCACGCGGTCCGGCGCCATGATGCGCGAGCGCTGGGTGAACTCGCCCTCGCCCATGCACCAGCGGTTCATCAGGCAGATGCGCGGGCAGACGGGCTGGTTGACGGGGTGCGCGAGCCCGTCGAAAATCCCGATCAGCATGAACTTGCCGTTGCGCTCCTGGCGCACGTCGTCGCACAACACACTCGCTTGTAAGTCAGGTAACATTCTTTTTATCCTTTTGCGATTTCAACAGTTTGGATATGTTACCCCAACGGCGCACGGAGGTCAAGGGGGGATTTGCGGGCATCTTTTTATCGCATCTTTTTATCCGTGAAACGGGGTTGAATGTCGGGCACAAAAATGCAATAATACATATTCATTTTGGAGAGAATAGGGTTATGGCAAAAAAGACAGATTCAAAGGGGAGGGGGGCGGCCGCAAGGCCCCGGGTCCGTATCACTGACACCACGCTGCGCGATGCGCACCAGTCGCTCTGGGCGACGCGGATGCGGACGGATGACATCTTGGCGGTCGCCGAGGCCGTGGACAATGCCGGGTATTACTCGCTGGAGTGCTGGGGGGGGGCCACGTTCGACGTGTGCCTGCGCTTCCTGCGCGAGAACCCCTGGGAGCGCCTGCGCCGGATCAAGGCCGTGGCGAAGAGGACCCCCCTGCAGATGCTGCTGCGCGGCCAGAACGCCCTCGGCTACAAGCATTACCCGGACGACATCCTGGAGCGTTGCGTGGCCGTGGCGTGCGAGAACGGCATGGACATCTTCCGCATCTTCGACGCGTTGAACGACAACCGCAACCTGGCGTGCGCCATCCGTGCCGTCAAGAAGTACGGCGGCCACGCGCAAGGCACCATCAGCTACACCTACAGCCCCGTCCACACGGTCGCGAACTTCGTGGCCATCGCCAAGGAGCAGGAGTCCATGGGCGCGGACTCGATCTGCATCAAGGACATGGCGGGCATCCTCTCGCCGGCCGCCGCCACGGAGCTCGTCACCGCGCTGGTGAAGAGCGTGAGGGTCCCCATCCAGGTCCACTCGCACATGACCAGCGGCATGGCCGCGACGATGTACATGGCCGCGGTGAAGGCGGGGGCGGGCGCGATTGACACGGCCGTCTCCGCGATGTCCGGCTTCTCCTCCCAGCCCCCCACCGAGACCATGGTCGCCATGCTGGAGGCGGAGGGCTACGACACGGGCATCTGCCACGCGAGGGTGGCGGAGGAGAACGATCACTTCCGCAAGATCAAGCCCTCGCGCGAGCCGTCGACGGGCCTCGGCGACCTCATTGACGCGGGCGTCCTGGAGCACCACATCCCGGGCGGCATGATCTCCAACCTGCGTTCCCAGCTCCAGCAGCAGGACGCGCTGGACCGCCTCCCGGAGGTCATGGCCGAGCTGCCGCGCACACGTGCGGACATGGGCTACCCCCCCCTCGTCACGCCCACCAGCCAGATCGTCGGCGTGCAGGCCGTCCTGAACGTGCTGGCCGGCAAACGCTACGAGATGGTGACCCAGGAGACGCGCAACTACATCAAGGGGCTCTACGGCCGCTCCCCCGCGCCCGTGGACGCGAAGCTCGCCAAGAAAATCCTGGGCAAGGAGAAACCCATCACCTGCCGTCCGGCGGACCTGCTCAAGCCCGGCCTCGCCGCCGCCGCCGCCGAGCTCGACCCCAGGCTCATCGAGAGGGAGGAGGACATCCTCTCGTACTGCATGTTCCCGGAGGTCGCGCTGGGCTACTTCAAGTGGCGCGCGGCCGCCGCCGGCCAGCGCGACCCGATCCCAGCCGACCTCGAAAACCAACCGCCCAAGCCCGCGCCCGCGGCAGAGGCTGAAGCACCGGCGGAGACGGGTTCCGCGCACCACGCGGAGATCGGGCAACTGATGATCCACCTGTTCTCGCGCCTCGGGTTCGCTGGGGGCGTATGCCATACGCCCCTACTGGACGCGGTCATTCCTGTTTCCCCTCCGTCTCCTGTGTCCCCTCCGTCTCCAGCGGGGCCGGCGGGCCCCACCATCAACGCGCCGCTGAGCGGGATATTCTACCGATCGCCGGGCCCCGGCAAGCCCAACCTTTCGGACGAGGGCGCCAACGTCAAGTCCGGCGAGCCCATCTGCATCGTCGAGGCGATGAAACTGTTCAACCAGATCAAGGCGGACAAGCCGCTGACGGTGGTGACGTTCCTGGTCGAGCATGGCACGGCAGTCACCAAGGGCCAGCCGCTGGCGGTTGTGCGGTATTGATGTTTCCAACACGATGGGAGGGTCGATGAGCTTGAAAGTCTTTGTTCGGACATTCGGTTGCCGTCTTAACCAGGCGGAGGGCGCACAGATGGAGGCCGCATTCGAGGCGGCGGGGTTCACGCACGTGAACGCCGGTAACCTGGCGGATGTCATCGTCGCCAACACCTGCACGGTCACGCAGAACGCGGAGGCCGAGGGGTTGAGGCTCTTGCGTCAGAGCCGCAAGGCGAGGCCCGGGGCATACATCGTGCTGACGGGATGCGCGGTGGCGACCGCCAACCTCGACGAGGTACGTGGCATCGCCGATCTTATCATCCCGCACGCGCAGAAGGACGAACTCGTCGCGACGGTGATGCGGCACCTGGAGCGCGAGTACACCCCCCTGGCAGGCATCCTTCCTCCTCGCACGCAACGGGCGGCGATCAAGGTGCAGGACGGCTGTGACTACTATTGTGCCTATTGCATCGTCCCCTACGCGCGCGGCACGCCGCAAAGCCGCCCGTTTGACACCTGCCTCGCGGAGGCGCGCGCGATGATCGAGGCCGGCTTCCAGGAGATCGTCGTCACAGGATGCAACACGTCATCGTACGAGGACTCCGGGAGGAACGTCCTCGACCTGGTGAAGGCGTTGCTGGCGTTACCAGGGCTGGGGCGCCTCCGCCTCTCCTCGCTGGAGCCGAAGACGTTCGAGCGCGACATCGCCAAGCTCATGGCAGACGATCCCAAGCTCTGCCGCTACCTCCACCTGCCAATCCAGAGCGCGGACAACGACGTGCTGCGTTGGATGGGCCGCCGTTACATGATTGACCATATACGGTTCGCCTTGGATGGGATCTATGCGTTGCTGCCGGACATCTCGATCGGGATTGACCTCATCGCGGGGCTCCCCGGGGAGTCAGAGGCGGGCTTTAACAAATCCTGCGCATTGGTCGCGGCGTACCCGTTCAGCAACATCCACGTGTTCCCCTTCAGCGAGCGCCCGCGGACTGCGGCGGCGGCGATGCCGAACCAGCTGACAGACTCGACCCGCAAACGCCGTACGAAAACGTTGCTCGAACTCGCCGAGAAGAAACGTTCGGAATACATGCAGCGGTTCATCGGGAAACCCGTCACCGTCCTCATCGAGATGTTCGACCACCAGCAGACCGCCCACGGCTGGAGTGCCGAATACCTGCCGTGCGAAATCAGCGGGGCAGGCAACAGCCCGGTCCGCTCCCTGCACACCTTCACGCCGACCGCGATACGGAACAATGCCCTCGTCAACGACTAGGGGGGAGTCGCCATCCCGTCGCCTCGCCGTCCGGTCGTCAAGATGACGGGACGACGACAACTACGGGGCCACAAAACAGAGCACCGCGCCGCCCACGACGAGGCAGTAAATCCCGAACAGCCAGAAATACTGCCCGCGCAAAAGGCGCACGAGCAGCGTCAGGGCGACATAGCCGATGATGCCCGCGACCGCCGCGCCCACCGCGAGAAGCCCGAAGGGGAGGGCCGCCCCGTCAGGGGGGGGGGAGGACAGCGCATCTTTCAGCGCAGCCCCAGCAATCAGCGGCAGGCTCATCAGGAACGAAAACTCCGCGACGCGCTTTGCGTCAACACCACTGATCCGTCCAGCAGAGATCGTCATACCAGACCTGCTGATGCCCGGCAGAAGCGCGATAGCCTGGGCCACGCCGATGGCCACAGCGCGGCGCCACGTGACCTCCCCCCCCAGCGAAGAAGGTACCCAGCGCAACGACAACAACACCACCCCCGTAAAGATCAGCGCACTTCCAACCATCCGCGCGCTTTGGAAAAAATCACCCTCGAGGTCAATGCGGAACACTTTCTTCAGCGCGACGTAAAGGACGACCGCCGGGATCGCGGACACGGCGATGTTGAGCACCATCCGCCAGCTTTCCCTGCATCCCGTGAACACGCCCTTGACGAGCCTGAGCACCGTCACGCGGTAAAACGCCACCACGGAGAACATCGTGCCCACATGCAGGGCCACCTCCAGCCGCACACCGGGCGACTCCAACCCCAGCAGGTGCTTACCCAGCACAAGATGCCCCGAACTGCTGATCGGCAGAAACTCCGCAACGCCTTGCAGGATGGAGAGCAGGAAAACATTCAATGTGTCACTCATACGCGAACCTCACAAAAAAGCCGCCCCGATGGACGGCAGAAAAATGGCGGGGACGACGGGATTCGAACCCGCGACCACCGGATCGACAGTCCGGTGCGCTAACCAATTGCGCCACGTCCCCAAGAAGCGCAATAGTATGACAGAACTCGGGCGGAATGTCAACGGAAAAAAGAGGTGAAGTTTCCCTTCGCGCAGTTTTCCTTTATGGAGTGCGGCGGCTTGCCGCCGCTTTCCGTCGCGGGGGCTCGCCCCCGCGCGGAGACGGTTGTATAGTGAATTATAGTGAATTAACTATAAAAGAGGCATCCCGATGGGATGCCATGATTTTTTTTTGCGTTCTCTTCTACCGAAAGAAACATCCCTAACGGGATGTTGTTACGGTATGCTTTAA
>WRML01000176.1 GCA_009777165.1 Kiritimatiellota bacterium | reverse complement strand
CTAAAAGAGGCATCCCGAGGGGATGCCATGATTTTTTTTTGCGTTCTCTTCTACCGAAAGAAACATCCCTAACGGGATGTTGTCGCGGTACGCTTTTAAAGTGAATTCACTATAGAATATTTTAAGAAATGGTGTATCCGCAAAACGGAGTGCGGATATTCCTGTCCGCTCAATAGAATAGGGCGGGTTGGAAAACCCGCACTCCTGTCCAACGGATACACAATTTCTTTAAATGCCCTAGCCTACACGATGATGTGTGTCGTCGATACAACCGACTTCTGGGTAAACAGTAATAAGTGAAAGCAACCGTGTGCTTATCACTTATTACCGATCGCCTATTGCTTGACCGTTGGTCGTTCGTCAGGACAGATACCACGGTGCGCGCGGCGTGCGCCCGAGCATGGCGGACGCGCCGGGGTCGTTCGCGATTTCCTCTTTGACCGGATCCCAGGTAATCTTGCGCCCGGTGATCATGGCGATCTGCCCGAGGTGCCCGATGCTGGCGGAGCGGTGCGCGACCTCTGCCGGGGTCAGCGTGGTGTCGCGCGTCTTGACGCAGTTGATGAACTCGCGCTGATGGCCGGGGCTGCGCAGGCGGATTTCGTTTGCTTCGATGCGCGACTCGAAAATCTTCGGCGAGGACGCTTCGTAGCGGCCGCGGTCCACCCACACCCAGTCACCTTTCTCGCCGTACCACGTAGCACCGCTGCGGCACTTGCTGTTGTCGCCGACAAAGATTTCGACGCCGTCGCTGTAACGCCCGGTGTACTGGTAGCTCTTGAAGGAGTCGTAGATGCCTTCGGGCTCATACGGCGCGTAACCCTCAATCGAGACGGGACCTGACTCGTCGCGTCCGAGCCCCCACTGGGCGATGTCGGCGTGGTGGCCGATCCAGTCCATCATCTGGCCGCAGCCCCAGTCGTTGACCCAGCGCCAATCCCAGTCGTACACGCCTTGGAACGGCTGATACGGCGCGGGCCCCAGCCAGAGGTCCCAGTCCAACCCTTCGGGGATTTTCGCATTGGGGTCCGCCTTTCTGCCGCGCCCGCCGGAGGGGAGGCCGACCTCGACGCGGACGACTTTCCCGATGCGGCCGTTGCGGACGAGCTCGACGGCGCGGCGCATCTCGCCGGAGGAACGCTGCCAGCTTCCCGTCTGCCACACGCGCCCGTGCTGCTTGATGGCGTTGACGAGGGCGCGCCCCTCGCGAAGGTCGTGCGTGAAGGGCTTTTCGCCATAGACGTCCTTGCCGTTGCGTGCGGCGAACGTGCCGATGTACGCATGCCAGTGGTCCGGCGTGGCAATCATGATGGCATCAATATCCGAGCGCGAGCAAACTTCGCGGAAGTCTTTGATCATCAGGCAGTCGGTATTATTGTACCGTTTGTTCACCGCGTCCTTTGCGCCTTCCATTTTTTTGGTGTAGGCGTCGCAGACGATACGGACGGAGACGTCTTCCATCCCGAGGAAGGAGCCCATGTTGCCGCTCCCCATGCCGCCGCACCCGACCATGGCCATGGCGATGCGGTTACTGGGCGCGTTCTGTCCCAGCACACGGGCCGGGACGATATTGAATGCGGATGCGGTCGCAACGGCCGCACTGCCGCGAAGGAAGTTTCTACGTGAAAGGTTCATACTCAAATCTCCTGTGTGTTTCGTGGGTTAGCGGAGGGTGTCGGCAACCGCGCGGACGGCCTCGACCTTCTTCTCGTCGAGCCCTGTCTTGACAAAAATCTCGTGGATGGACCAGTGCAGACCGGGGCGGCCGTCCAGCGTGACGAAGCGCAGGTAACGCCCCCGCGCCGCCATCGGGATGGAGGTCTTGCCCTTGCCGCCGTTGTCGCCCTTGTCAATCTTGGCGACGGCATCGCCCCACGTCTTGCCGTCGTCCGAGACGAACGCCTCGACGCCGTTGGGCGTGTCGCCCGCGGACTGCTCGGTGTTCAGCAACACCTCCGAGACGAACGTGGTCGCACCGAGGTCGAGCTCGAACCACATCCCCTTGGTCGAGCTGGTGTTGGAGCTCCAGCGGGATCCGGCATTACGGTCAAACGCCCTCCCCGCGTCGCCCCTCGCGTGGGAGGCGTTCGCTTTCCACGTCTTGGGGTCAAGCTCTGTCCCGCCCTTGCCCGTATTGTCCTTGACCTTCTGGTCGAAATAATTCACGTACAATTTCTTCGCGGCCGCGCCGTGCGTGGGGTCGTTGAACATCCCCTGCAACGTTGTGAAGAGGTCGAGACCCTCGATGTTGAACAGCGCGTCGGCGGTCGTCATGCGGGCGCGGTCGTCCGGCGCGATCTTCAGCAAGTCCATGTAGCACGCGCGTGCCTCGCCGCCGGCCTGTGCCCCGGCGAGTTTGAGCGCACTGCGGATGGCGGTGGTCTTGAGCCCCGCGTCGGTCTGTGACATCACCGCGTCCTTCAGGATGGGGAACGGCGTCATGTCCGACCAGTCCGCCAACGCGCGGATGGCGGTGTCGCGCAGATCTTTGTTTTCATCGCCAAGGGCCCCCTTGAGCAGCGGCACGAACGACGCATCCTGGAAGTTCGGCATCAGCGCCGCCAGCACGCGTTTGGAAGAGGCTTGCGCCTTGCCCCACGCGTCGGCAAGTGCCTTCGTGCGGACCGCAGGATCCGCGTTTTTCGCGGCGATGCGGAGGGAGGCCTCGGCGTTGTTCATCTCCTCGTTCTTGACCAGCGGCAGCCACGCGGCAAGCTGAGCGAACTCCTTCTCGCCGCTGATCTTGCCCAACGCCTTCCACGCGTCCTTGCGGACATCGGCGTTGTCGGACTTGACGAACGTCTCGAACACCGGGACCGTCTTCGCCTCCATGCGCTCGCCCAGAATGCCGATGACGCGCCCGGTCTGATCAGGGTCTTTCTTTGCGATGGCGAGGAGCTGCTCCGCCACGCCGCTGGCACGCATATCGTTCAGCGTCTCGTTCGCCGCGCCTTCGATCCTGCCTTTCCGCTCCCGTTGCGCATAGATGAGAGGGACTTGCTCCGCCGTGCCGATTTTGATGAGTGCGCGGAGGGCTTCGCAGACGACGCTCTCGTTCTCCGAACTCAACAGCGCCGCCACATCCTTGGCGTTCGCCTTCGCGTCACGCGCGGCGAGCTTCGCGGCAATGGCGGCCTGGTCTTCCGGCGTCGCGCCCTTGAGCGCGGCGATGAGCGCCGCGGCAGGGACAGTGTCCGCCGCCTGAATCAGCGCAAGCCGCACACCCGGCGACGTGTCCTTGATGCCTTCCGCAAAGTAATTGTCATCCGACAGCAGGAGCGCCTTCGCCGCTGCCGTGCGGAATGGCTGATAAGCCTCGGCATTCCCCACGATGGCGCGGGCAGTGTCCATCACCGTCTTGTTCCTGCCCTTGGGCGCCAAGGTGCCGAGACACGCCGCGATCGCGCTGTTGCGCGTGCCTTCCAGTTCCGCGTCCAGCTTCGTCGCCCCGTTGAGAATCTTCAGGCAGTTCTCGTCGGCGATCTGCCCGAGCGCCGCCAACGCCGTTCTCACCACCATCTTGTCCTTGTCATTCAGGGACAGCTTGATGCCGTCGGCATGCTTGTGGGCGATCAGCGCGTTCAGCAACGTCGCGCGTATCGCCGGCTCCGCGGACGGGATCACCTGCATGATGAGCGGGACCGCGTCTTTCGAGGGGGCCCCCGCCAGAAGCGTCGCCGCCCAGTCGCGCGTGAACTCATCCTTCAGGCAAGCGAACACGGGCTTCAGGTCTTTCGGCGCACCGAACGAAATCATCAGGCGCAGCAACGCCCGCTTGCCGTAGGGCGACACCGCCGGGTCCGCGAGAAGCGCCTCGAGCTTCGCCTTGTTCGCGGCATCCACCTTCTCATTGTAGGTGTGCGCCAGAATGTCCTGCAGATACGCATAGACCTCATTGTGGTTTTCGAGCGACGTGGTCTTCACCTGCGCCAGATCCGCATCCGTGAACCCGCCCGGCGTGTCGTCCGCCTTCAGGTCGCCGATCACATACTGGACGGCATCGAGGATGTGCGTCAGCACAGGCTTATTCAGGTAGGCGCGGTCATCATGCGCGAACGACGTGTAGAATATGCGCCCCTTGCCATACGGCCGTATCCACGACACGGCAAAGTCTTTGTCCTTGCGCTTCTGCCCGCCCTGCTTCGCCGTCTCCTCATCGGAGAGGTCCAGCGAGACGAGAACCCGCAGCTTCGCGCGGTTGTAAGGCGGCGACGGCGTCTGATAAATCTCGTCGCTGAACTTGAAGCCCTTGCCGCCGAACGCCTTGTTCAACGGGTGCGCCGGCTCATCCAGCTTGAACGCCCACGTCCCGCCGGACCCCCACGGGTGCCCGTCGAAACGCCCGCCGACCATCTCCGCCGCCTCAACCGCCTGGTTGAAATTATCCGCCCCCCCGTGAATCACGGCAAGCCCCTTGCCCGAACGGACAAAGTTGAGCAACGCCGGCTCGATAAACTTATTGCCATCCATGCCATGCGTCTTGAGCCCCGTCGTGTTGTTCAGGATGACCGCGTCATACTTCGCGAGGTTCTCCGGCCGGAGCGCCTCGTAATCGCGCGTCAAGTCAACGCTGAACGCCTTGGTCTTGTCCGCCGCGACCTCGAACGCCTTGTTGCCGTACTCGATGGCCTTGCCATGGACAAAGCCCTCGCAACGCCAGAACACCAGCACACGCCGCGCCTTGGCCGGCTTCGCGGTCAACTGCGTACCGATGAGCCCCTCCAGCTTCGCGACATCCTCCTGTGGAACAGGCTTCAACTCTTGTCCCGCGGCCGAAGCCGCAAGACCCACCGCAAGCAACCCCGTGGCCGCTCGGAACAGGCTCTGCCTTTGTATCATAATGTCTCCCTTTTAGACGATCACCCCTCATCAACGACATCCACCATTGAGAGAAGTCATATCATCATAGATGATACGGGAGGGAGAATGCAAGCCCTAAAATCGTTTTTTTTCGTTTTTCATTTTTTTTTCTTTTTCCCCTTGCGCGGGGCGGGGGAATGTGATATGTTGGCTCCATCAAATGGGAAACTGAAAAGGAAAGGAATGATGAGGATGCAGATGATGAAACGCTATTGGATCTGGATGCTGGTTGCGGTCGTGGCGGTCCCGCTCTTCGTGGCCGCGCCGACGCCGCCCGCCGGCAGGGCCCCGACCCTCCACGACGCCATCAAGGGCGGCGTTAACAGCCAGGCCGAGTTGAACGCCTGGACGGACGTCTTGGACCCCCTCGACGCCTGGACGTTGTCGATTTTACACTTCTGGTGGGCCGATCCCGCCATCCTGGCCCTTGTCCACGGCCCCGGGGGAGGGGGGGCCCGGGGCGGCGGGGCGGTCGTCCGGGGGGGGGGCGGCCCGCAACGCCCCCCGGCCTGCATGACCCCGCGCGTCAGGGGGGGG
>WRML01000175.1 GCA_009777165.1 Kiritimatiellota bacterium | reverse complement strand
CCCCCCCCCGCCCACCCCCTTCGCCCCCCCGGCCCCCCTGCCCATGGTCTACGGCATGACCCCCGCCGAGACCGCGCTGTGGATGCGGCAGAAATTCGGCCTCGGCCTCAACCTCTCCGTCGCGCCGATGGAGGCTTCTGGCAGGGCGTGTCGCCCCGGGCCCGCCGGACGGCGGTTCCAGAGCCCCCCCCCTCCCCTTTGGACCCCCGACTGGCTCCCCCCCTCCCCCGGCATCAAGACGTGGGAAACCGCGATGACCTACGCCGCCACCGTGTTCAGCGAGGCGCTGCCGGGCATTGACTGCGGGAGGGGGACCAACCTCGCGTTCCGCGTGTTCGGGGCCCCCTGGATCAAGGCGGAGGAATGTTGCGAGGCATTGCGCAAACACCGCCTGAGGGGGGTCGCGTTCCACCCGCACCGCTACACGGCAGGTGTCGCGCCGTATGGGGGGGGGGAGTTGGACGGCGTGCGCCTCTCCGTGACGGACCCGTCGCGCTTCCGTCCCGTGAAAACCTCCGCCGTCATCCTGCGCTCGCTGGCTGACCTTTTCGGGGGGGGGCGCGTGTGGCGGCACAAGGGGGCCCGCCCCCAATGGTTCGACACGCTTTACGGCGACGCCCAAACCCGTGACGCGCTGAAATCAGGGGCGCCGTTGAACGAGATGTTCGCGGCGTGGGACAACGCCAGCAGCGTCTTTCTGCGCGAGCGCAAACGCGTGTTGCTGTACGAGCGGTAGGTGAATCAAATCGGTTCTAAGGTCTGCGCGGTAATCCGTGCACGGTTGTGCAAGTGCGTGATGGCGAGCGCAAGCGCATCGGCGGCATCGCTCGGAGGTTCCTCGGGGAGGTTGAGGAGCGTCTTGACCATCTTCTGTACTTGCTCCTTCTGCGCCGCGCCGTAACCCACCACCGCCATCTTCACGCGCCGAGGCTCGTATTCGTACACCGGCAACGCAACCCGCGCGCATTGCGCAATCATCACGCCGCGCGCATGGGAGAGGATCATCATCGTCTTGACGTTCTTGGCGTAGAACACCCCCTCGATGGCAATGGCATGGGGCCGGTGTTCCTCGATGTGCCTGGCGATCTCGTCCTGAAGATGCACGAGGCAGGCGGAGAGCGGCCGCGCCGACGGGTTCTTAATCACGCCATGCCACACGGCAATCATCCGCGACCCGACCTCCTCGACAACCCCAACGCCCGTCGAGCGCAACGACGCGTCAACGCCCAGGATGCGGAGGGGAGAACTCACTAACGGACAAGACTGCATAAGGAAATACGCTCTGCTCAAAAGGAACTCTGCGGAAAACACGGCACATCGTTGCCGCCGCGTTACCGCAGCACCGTCGCGCCGAGCGCGATCATCAGGATGCCGAGCAATGCGTCGATCACGCCGGCCGCACGGAAAAGCACCGGGCGTGCGGTGATCCAGACGATCTGTTGGCGCAACTTCCACGGGTACAAAATGTAGATCATCCCCTTGATGATCGCGATGTAGGCGACCACCACCAGCACCCGCCGGTACGATGACGGATGACTGCGCGCGACAAGGAAAAGCCCATACGGGAAAAGCGTCAGGATGCCGCCAAGCGCACGGCACGGCAACAGGTTCCCCATCCAGAACCACGTCAAGGGGATGCATCCCAGCACCACGAACGGCAGAAGATACTTATACGGGTTGATGATGTCAATGTCCATCATGTAGACGGCGAAACCCGCCCACACCCACGCGATGGCGCTCAGCACATAACCGGAAACGACACTGCGCGGAAACGCGTTCAGCGCGCGCGACGCGTCGGACGGACGCAGGACAATAAAACCGCCGAACAACAAACAAACGAACCCCATCGTGTACGACCAACATGAAAGCGGCATAAAAACTCCTTTAAAGGGGAACAATCATATCTGTTTTGCCGCAAGACCGCAAGCGCGATAACGCAAAAAATGCAAGAACGGCAAGAAGGTTGCAAGAAGGCGCCCAATTCCTGTTGACATATTTTGCACTTCAAGATTCCTGTTGACATGCTTCACACAGCGTGTTACGATTTTCCCCAATGTTATCAATGCGATAAAAGGAGGAACACATGAGACGCAGGACATTCTTGGCGACATCCGCGTTCGGCACGGCCGCCGTTCTGACCGGATATGCCCAAGCACCTAAACGCCGCACCATCGGCGCCAACGAGAAGATCAACCACGCCTGTATCGGTGTCGGCGGCATGGGCCACCACGACTTGCAGAACTACAAGTCGTACCCGAAGGGTGAGGTCGTCGCCATCTGTGACGTTGACCTGAATAGTCTGAACAACGCCGCAAAGGATGTGCCGGACGCGCGCCGCTACCAAGACTGGCGCGAGATGTTGGAGAAGGAGGGCGACCGCATTGACTCCGTGAGCGTCTGCGTCCCGGACCACATGCACGCGCTCATCGCGCTGAACGCCATCCAGCGCGGCAAGCATGTTTACGTTCAGAAACCGCTCGCCCATGATGTTGCGGAATGCCGCGCGCTTTCCGATGCCGCGCGGAAGATGAAGGTCGTCACGCAGCTCGGTACGCAGCACGCCTCGGGCGCAGGGGATCGCCTGGGCGTGCACTTCATGAAGCAGAACGTCATCGGCACGCTCCAGAAGATGTACCTCTGCTCGAACCGTTCGGGTGTCGCCGATCTCCGCCGCCCGAACCCAAACCCGGGAAGCGGCCAGCCGCCTGAGCACCTCAACTGGGACATGTGGGTCGGCACCGCGCCGATGCGCGACTACGCCGGCGGTTACCACCCCTTCTCGTGGCGTTCGTGGCTCGACTTTGGCACGGGCTGGTCGGGCGACATCGGCTGCCACATCTTCGATGCCGCGTGGAAAGGCTTCAACCTCATCAAGCCGCTCTCCGTCAAGGCGAAGGTGTCGGAGGAATGGAAGAACAGCCCTGAGCGCCGCGCACAGAACTGGTCGAACGGCAACCACATCACCTGGACGTTCGCGGGTATCCCGCAGAGCGACAACAAGCCGTTCACCATGGAGTGGTTTGATGGGGAGTTCTACCCCTCCGAGGATGCGCAGGAGTACGCCAAGATGGCGGGCCTCGAGAAGTTCCCCGAAGAGGGGCTCATCGTCTTCGGCACGGAGGGGGCCATCCTGCTGCCGCACATGAGCGGCGCAATCCTGCTCCCGAAGAATAAGTTCGAGTCGCTCGAGAAACCGAAGATGGACGGGCGCAACCACTACCACCATTTCCTGGAGGCCGCGCGCGGCGAGACCAAGAACGAGTCGTTCTTCGAGCGCACAGGCCCCATGGCGGAGACCATCCTGCTCGGCACGGTCGCGACCCGTGTGCCGGACACGGAGCTCAAATGGGATTCGGAGCGGATGCGGATCACGAACAGCCCGGAGGCCACCAAACTCCTCTCGCGCACCTACCGCAAAGGCTGGGAGATGCCGAAAGTGTAGTTAGCGCCGCGGTGCGTGGGCATTCAACCTTCGGATGACGCCGTTGCCAAACGTTTCGCGCAGGGTGTCTACGGCGCGGCAGAGGCGGTCACGTTTTTCGCTCGCGTGGGAGGTCTCCTCGAAAAGCGTCAGTTGTTCGTGGGGGGTGTTGCCGAGTCCGCTCACGCCAAACCCGATCAGGCGCACGGGCTGGATCAGCGGCTCGGCATCGAACAGGCGAACCGCCATCGCGCGGAAGGAGAAATCGTCGCAGAGGGGGGTCTCGAACGGCGCTTGCCGTGTGATGGTCTTGAACTCTTTCCAGCGCAGTTTCATGCGCCCTGTCGCTGCAAAATAGCCGTGCTTGCGGACACGCCGCCCCACGTCGTCCGCAAGCCCCTTGATCACGTCACGGACGTGCTCGCGGTCGGAGCAGTCCACCAGAAACGTGTATTCGCGGGAAATGCTTTTCTCGACGGTGTCGGTCTCGATTTCCCGCGCGTCCTCGCCGAACGCGAGCGCGCGGAGATGTGCGGCAAAGTTCGTGCCCAGCAGACGTTCAAGATCACGCGGGTCAGCGTTCTGGATGTCGGCGACCGCCTGGAACCCGGCGCGCGTGAGCGTTTCGCATGTGACGCGCCCGACCCCCCAGAGCGCGTTGATCTGCATCTCGCCAAGGAAACGGACAAGCTCATCCCGTTCCGATGGGACGATGAACAACCCATCGGGTTTGGCGCGTTCGCTACCGAGTTTCGCAAGGAATTTGTTGTGCGCCACCCCGACGGACGCAGTGAGCTCGATCTCCTTACGGATCTGCGCGCGGATCGTTTTCGCGATGTCCTCGCCACTGCCAAAAAGCGTCCGCGCACCCGTGACGTCCACAAACGCCTCGTCAATGGAGAGGGGTTCAACAAGTGGAGAGAAACGATCAAAAATTGCAAAGATTTGCCTTGATGCTTCCTCATACCGCGCCATGTCCGGCGGCAGGAAAACGGCATGCGGGCAACGCCTGTAAGCCTCGCGTGACGGCATCGCCGAACGCACGCCGAACACGCGCGCCTCATAGGAGCAGGCCGACACCACCCCCCGCTGGTCAGGCGGCGCCCCCACAATCACAGGACGCCCCTTCAACTCCGGCCTGTCGCGTTGTTCGACCGACGCGAAGAAGGCATCCATATCAATGTGGAGGAGGCAACGCATGGCAACCCGTATGTCGTTGCATGAGAACAAACTGAAGCCTAGACAACAATATTGATCAGCCGCCCCGGGACGCAGATGACCTTGCGGACATCCTTGCCAGCGAGTGCCGACTGCACGGCCTCCTGCTGGAGCGCGAGGGCCCGCATGGTCTCCTCGTCCGCATCGGCCGGCATCATCACGCGGGCCTTCGGCTTGCCTAGCACCTGCACCAGCACCTCGACCTCGGACACCTTCAGGCAGTCCTCGTCATACGCGGGCCACGGCGCATACGCGAGCGTCCCCTCATGCCCAAGCATCTCCCACAGCTCCTCGCACACGTGCGGCGCGAACGGCGCGAGCAACAGCACATACGTCTCCGCCGCCTCGCGCGGCAACGGCTTGTTGCCCGAGAACGCATTGACGAAAATCATCATCTGGCTGATGGCGGTGTTGAAGCTCATCGTCTCCAGATCGTCCGTGACCTTCTTGATCGTCGCGTGCAGCACACGCTTCTGGTCGGCGGTCATCGGCTCATCCGTGAGCGGCTGCTCCGCCACCATGCGGAACGAGCGCTTCAGGAAACGGAAGACCCCCTCGACGCCCTGCGTGTTCCACGGCTTCACCGCCTCCAGGGGCCCCATGAACATCTCGTACAGCCTCATGCTGTCCGCGCCGTACTCGTGGATCACGTCATCGGGATTCACCACATTCTTGAGCGACTTGGACATCTTCGCGGCGAACTCGGTCAGCCGCTCCCCGGTCTCCTTGTGGTGGGGCCCCTCCATTCGGTGGTCCACCATGTCCGACGGCA
>WRML01000174.1 GCA_009777165.1 Kiritimatiellota bacterium | reverse complement strand
AAATGCCATTCCCCCCATGTCCGCAGGAAAAGGGGCCCCCATCGGCGCAGGTGCGACCGATGGGGCACGGGATGCGCCTAAAAGAGGCATCCCGATGGGATGCCATGATTTTTTTTTGTGTTCTCTTCTACCGAAAGAAACATCCCTAACGGGATGTTGTTACGGTATGCTTTAAAAGTAATTTCACTATATTCCAGAAAATATGCTAACGAACGATACACAAAAGACTCTGGAGTGGCTTCTTCGTATTGTTGTTTGACTCACTTCACCACGCGCACGAAGAAGAAGAGGCGGTCGGGGTCGAGGCCGGCGGCGATAAGGGCGTCGCGTGACAACTCCGCACCGTCATACTCGGAGTTGATGAGGATGGGGTGGAAGGGATGGTCCGCGGTAAACGGCGTCCATTGCGCAACAGGGAGGGTGAGGTCATCGGTGGCGTAAACGATGTAGTCGGCCTTCTCCGATACCCACTGCAGCGTCACCGCGCCCTTGGGGCTCATACTGATCTGGGTGACCATAACCCCCTCGCCGATCAGGCCGTCCGGAACCCATTGCGCGAACAGGCTGACCGTGCCGTTTTGCACCGAGGTCAGGTTGAGGACGGTCTCTCCGTCCGTGTAGAAGGTAGTGTTGCCGTAGTACATCCATCCCACGAACGTGAAGCCGTCCCGTGTGAAGGTGTTGGGCATCAGAGCCGCGGGTGTGCCGTAGGTGAACGCCTGGGCGTACGGGCTTGCGCTCCCGCCGCTGCCGGCGTTGAACACCACGGTATAGGTGTTCGCAGTCCATTGTGCGGTAAGGGTGTGGTTGGTGGTTGCGGTGACGGTCGTGGCGGAGGTGACGGGCTCGCCGCCGAGCGTCCAGACGGGGGTGTTGTGTCCCGTCCGCTGTGGATCGGGCAATCCGCCGTAGGACAGGCCGATCTGGACGGTCATGTCGGTGAAGGGCCCGTTCCATGCGCCGTTGCCGTTGAAGGAGACGGTGATGTTCTGCGCGTAGGTGCGGATGGGGCAACCCTGCCATTTCCCGGTGCCGCCGGCGATGTCCCCGGTGCCGCCGTCGGCGCCGAAGTTCGACTGCCAGTTGGCGGCGTTGCCCGTCGTGACGTAGGAGGTGACGTTGGGCGACCCGGCATAGAGCTCCATCCATTCCGACTCCCAATCAATAGACGAAGGGTAGTTGCCCGTATAGTACACTGCCGAAAGCGCAGGGTTGCCACCAAAGACGCGGCTCCCGATGTCAACCCCCGTCGAGGGCGTGAAGATTTGCGTGAAGCTGGTGCTGCGGAAGGCCTCCCCCCCGATCTCATGCACGGAGTTCGGGATGACCAGCGTCCCCGTGAGGCCGGAGCAACCCTCGAAAGCCTGATTCCCGATGCTGGTCACGGTGTTGGGGATGTTCAGCGGCCCTGTGAGGCCAGAGCAGCCGAGGAAGGTCCCGACGCTGATGCGTGTCAGGGTGTTGGGTAGGGTCAGCGGGCCGGTGAATCCGTTGCAACTCTGGAAGGTGGAGTCCCCGATGGTCTTCACGGAGTTGGGGAGGGTCAACGGTCCCGTAAGGCCTTCGCAGTTGATGAAGGCACAATCCCCGATGTTCGTGACGGCGTTGGGGATGACCAGCGGGCCCGTGAGCTTGGAGCAGTAGTGACCAAAAGCCCAGTTCCCGATGTTCAACAGCGTATCCGGTAGGGTGAGGCTGCTCGCCTGGTCAGCATACGGGACGAGGATGTTGTCAGACCCGCTGTCGCTGGTGATGTTGACGATCCGGAAGACCCCCAAGGCGTTGTTCGCGACGGGGTTTGCGAGGGGCAGGGGGCTGGGGAATGCGGGCGCGGCGGTACACTTCCGGATCGTGATGTCGTAGGGGGATGAATTGCCGTTCACCGCCACGGTGAACGTCCAGCCCAGCGCGTTGGTGATGGACAGGGGGGTGGTGTTCACGTAGTGCCAGTCGTAGTTGAAGGTGCGGAGGGGTTGGCCCTGCCAGATTGCGGTGCCGCCGGTGATGCTCCCGGTGCCGCCGTCGGCGTCGAAGTTCGTCTGCCAGTTGGCGGCGTTGCCGACCGTGACGTAGGAGATGACGTTGGACGACCCGTTATACAGGGCGCCCCCCACGGACGCGGGATAGCCGCCCGCATAATGGACCGCCAGCAGCGCAGGGTTGTTGGCGAAGACATTCTGGCCGAAGGTAACCCCTGCCGAGGGCGAGAAGATTTGCCGGATACCGGTGTTGTTGAAGGCAGAGTTCCCGATACGCGTGACGGAATCGGGGAAGGTCAGCGTCCCCGAGAGGTTAGAGCAATTTGCGAAGGCGGAATTTCCGATGTCCGTCACGGAATCGGGGATGGTCAGCGTCCCCGAGAGGTTAGAGCAATTTGCGAAGGCGGTGTTTCCGATGGCCGTCACGGAGGACCCGATGAACAACTGATCGAACCCGGAACAGGCTTGGAAGGCGCCGCTCCCGATGTTCGTCACGGTGTTGGGGATGACCAGCGACCCCTTGAGGGAGGACCCCATCAAGTAAAAGGCATAGTTCCCGATGTTGGTCAGCGTGTCCGGAAGGGTGAGCCGGGTCGCCTTGTTGGCGCGTGTGTTGAGGATACCGCCCGGGGTGACGGAGCCGGTGATGTTGACGATCTGGTAACCGCCGCTGACGGGGTATGCGAAGTTCAGGGGGCAGGGTTGCGCGGGCGCGGCGGTGCAGGCCGTAAGCGAGAGGTCACTGCCGTTGACCGTCACCGAGAACCGCCAGCCGAAGAAATTGGTGATCGCCGAGGGGGAGGTGGAGGCGTCGAGGTGCCAGTCGTAGGGGCCGATGCGGATGGGGCGGTCCCGCCAGATCGCGTTGCCGCCGGAGATGGGGCCATTGACAATCTCGCCCAAGGAATAGTCGTCCCAGCCTGCCGCATACTCCGCCCTGACGTAGGACACGGCGTTGAGTGAGCCTTCATAGATAGACTCCCCGGGATCATTGGGATACCAGCCCAGATAGTGGACGGCCGTGAGCGACGGGTTATAGCCGAATACGCCCTCCCCGAACCAGACCCATGTCGAGGGCGTGAAGATTTCTTGGAGACGTGTACCACTAAAGGCCCCGTCTCCAATCTCATTCATGGAGTCCGGGATCGTCAATGTCCCCGTGAGGCTGTAACAGCCGTGGAAGGCATGATCCCCGATCCACGTGACGGAGTTGGGGATGGTGAGCGGACCCGTGAGGTTGTAACAGGAATCAAAGGAATAGTCCCCGATGCCTACCAGCGTGTCCGGCAGGGTCAGGCTGCCCACCTGCCACAAATAGTCGCCGAGGAGGTGGGAGAGAAAGTCATTTTGACCTGCGATGTTGACGATCGAAGAAGTCCCGAAGATGACGCTTTGGATGGGGTTTGCCAACGGCAGGGGGCTGGGGAATGCGGGCGCGGCGGCGCAGTTCGTGAGCGTCAGCTCGCGCACCGCGGGGTTCGGCGAATAGACCGACACCTGGATGTTCCAACCGAGCGCGTTCGTGATGGCCGGGGAGGGGGTGGTGACGTAATGCCAATCATAGTCGAAGGTGCGGAGGGGTCGGCCCAGCCACGTCGCGGGGCCGTTGGTAATGCTCCCGGTGCCGCCGTCGGCGCCGAACTTCGACTACCAGTCGTCGGCGTTTGCCGCCGTGACGTAAGACGTGACATTGGGCGACCCGTTATAATGATTCACCGCCACGGCCGCGGGATAGCCGCCCGAATAGTGGACCGCCTGTAGCGAGGAGTTGACGGCGAAGGCGAAAGTCCCGAAAGAGACACCTGTCGAGGGCGTGAAGATTTGCTGGAACTGGGTGTGTCTGAAAGCGTAGGTTCCGATGCTCGCCACGGAATCGGGGATGATCAGCGTCCCCGTGAAGCCGGCACACTCTTGGAAGGCATAGCTCCCGATGGTCTGCACGGCGTTCCCCAGCAGCAGATTCCCGTCGAATCCGGTGCAATTATCGAAGGCATACGTCCCGATGGTCTGCACGGCGTTCCCCAGCACCAGCATCCCGCCGAAGCCGGTGCAATTTTGGAAGGCGTTGTTCCCGATGCCCGTGACGGAATCGGGGATGGCCAGTCTCCAATTATCGAACCCGGAGCAATTTTGGAAGGCATAGTTCCCGATGGTCTGCACGGCACCCGGGATGGCCAGGTACCCCCTGAGGCCGGGGCAGGAACGGAAGGCGTAGTTCCCGATGTTGGTCAGCGTGTCCGGCAGGGTGAGCCCGGTCGCTTGGTCGCAATACGCGCCGAGGATACCGCCTGCGCTTGTCCGCGGGCTGGTGATGTTGACGATCGAGTAGCCGCCGTTGACGGGCTCGTGGAGGGGCAGGAGGCGGGGGAAGTCGGGCGCGGCAAGACAGTCGGTGAGCGTGAGGTCGCTGCCGTTGACCGTCACCGAGAACCGCCAGCCGAAGAGGTTGGTGATCGCCGCGGGGGTGGCGGAGGCGTCGAGGTGCCAACCGTAGGAGCCGATGCGGATGGGGAAGCCATCATACCATGTCGCGTTGCCGCCGGAGACGGGGCCGCCGGACACATGCGGATTCCATGCCGGTTCGTTCTCCGCCCGGATATAGAAGATCACGTTGTCGGTGTTCATAAAGACATCCACCCCGAGGTGGGGATAACCGCCCGTGAAGTGGACAGCCTTCAGGGAGGCGATTTCGGCAAACGTCTCATCGTCGGTGAAGACACCCGTTGAGGGCATGACGATGGTCTCGAACCCTGTGCCGTAAAAGGACCCGTACCCGAATTCCACCACGGAGTCCGGGATCTCCAGTATCCCCGTGAGGCTGTCGCAGCCATAGAACGCGTTGATGCCGATGTAGCAGAGCGTGTCGGGCAGGGCGAGCCTGGTCGCCTTGTCGCGGTACGCCCCGAGGATCCCCCCGGTCAGGCTGCTCCCCTCGATGCTGGTGATGCCGTCGTCGTCGAACGCCTCGCCGTCCTCATAATAGATGGGGGCCGCGAGGTTCAGGAGGCCGGGTGAGGCGGGTGCCCCGACGCATTTCGTGATCGTCCAGCCACCCTACCAATCCACCTCTTCCATCTCGAATTTCCATCCGGCGGCGTTTGTGATCATTGCCGGGGAGGGATAGTTTTCGTCCACGAACGTCCAGTTCTGGGCGTTCGCCGTGAGCGAGCCGAGAAGCGCGGTGGTGATCATGATGCATGTGCAGTGTTTCATCCTTGTTACTCCATTTTAGTGACTCGTCTAAACGTGAAAATGAAGTTAAAGTACCAAATGCCGCGCGGCGGTACAAGGGTAAAGTAAAGACAAGGAAGCCAGACAAGGAAGCAAAGCGAAAAGACGAGAACTGTCAGTCCACGCCTTTCAGCGATGCGAACCGCCGCACGCCAGAGGTTGCGCCATGAACAAACCCCCGCCGCCGGATACGGCGGCACCCCCCTTCCAAAAGGGGGTGGGGGGGGGGGGGACGGGCCCCTGGGCGGGTGTAGGGGGGGGGGGCCGGGGGT
>WRML01000173.1 GCA_009777165.1 Kiritimatiellota bacterium | reverse complement strand
CCCTTGTCCATTCCAGTCCGGCCGCCGCCACGAGCAACGTCACCGCCACCGCCAGCACCGCCATGACGGTGAGGCGGTCAGTCCGCACGGGGTCCCCCTCCGCGAATCCGCGGGGGTCGGGGATGTGCAGGCTCATGCGCCATGCCAGGCCGAAGCACCCTGCCGTGACCAGCAACCCCACCACCAGCAGCAACATCCCCCCCTGACGGAACGTGAGGCTGCTGAAATACGCCCGGCGTGCCAGAACATCCAAGTGACGCGCAAACGCCACGGCTTGCTCATCCCCCCCCGAGCGCCCTTGGGAGAGGGCCTGCGACAGCACATCCGAACGCACCGTCTCTGCCGGGCCCGAGCGGGCCCAGTCCGTGGCCAGCAACGCCGCCACGGTCAGGCTGAACACCAATGCTACAAACCCCACCCCCCTTGCGCAGTGGCGGATGGTGAGGTACCGTATTTTTTTCTCTCTGCTCATCCTCTCGTTCCTGTACAGTTAATCGTGAATGACTGATGACGTTAAAAACGATTGCCGGTTTCGCCTAGCATCCGGATGACGTACTGCCCGTAGTCGGTCTTCAACATATCCGTGACGCTTTCCCGCACCTGCGCGGCGGTCATCCAGCCGTTCTCGTAGGCGATCTCCTGAAGGCACGCGACCTGCAACCCTTGGCGCGACTCGATCGCGCGGATGAAGTTGGCGGCGTCGAGCATGCTGTTGTGCGTGCCGGTGTCCAGCCAGGCGTAGCCGCGCCCCAGCCGCTCCACGCGCAGTTGATTGCGCTCCAGATAGACGTTGTTCACGCTCGTGATTTCCAGCTCGCCGCGCGCCGAGGGCTTGATGGATTTGGCGATACTGACGACAGCGTTGTCGTAGAAATAAAGTCCCGTGACGGCATAGTTGGATTTGGGTTTTGGGGGTTTCTCCTCAATCGAGATGGCGCGACCGCTTGCGTCAAACTCGACCACGCCGAACCGCTCGGGGTCACGGACGTAATACCCGAACACGGTTGCGCCCTCCGTGGAGGCGGCGGCTTTTCTCAGCAGGGTACTGAGGCTCGCCCCGTAGAAAATATTGTCGCCCAGCACGAGCGCGACGTTGTCGTTGCCGATGAACGCCTCGCCGATGATGAACGCCTGTGCTAGCCCCTCCGGTCGCGGCTGAGCCGCATAGCTCAGCCGCACGCCGAAACCGGCGCCGTCGCCCAGCAGACGCCGGAAGCTGTCCTGGTCCTCGGGTGTCGTGATGATGAGGATGTCCCGTATGCCCGCGAGCATCAGCACCGACAGCGGGTAATACACCATGGGCTTGTCATAGACCGCCAGCAGTTGCTTCGACACCCCGAGCGTGATGGGATGCAGTCTCGACCCCGCCCCCCCGGCTAACACAATACCTTTCATTTCTTTTCCTCCTCTTTCGGCTTAGTAACGTTTTTGCACGATCTGAAAAACGCAAAGGCGTTGATGAATGGCAGAAGGCATAAAAAGGAAAGAATGATTCTGCCTAAAACGTGAGGCTCGCATGGGGTAAATATAACCGTTGGTCCATCACTCCCGCCGATAATTGATTCATCAATCCTGCCGATAATATGTGTTGGATCACCATTTCCCCCCATATAAAACCTCCTAATAAGAATAAAACCAGCCGCACACCATATCCCCATCACTCCTGCAATAATATTACTGATGGCAAGAATTTTTTTCATACGTGAACTCCTTTACTCAAACACTTCCGCATCCGCCAGACAGGGCTGGCGTTTGTCTTTCTCCGATAAAATGAACGGCACATCCAGCGTTGCCCAGGGGATGCCGATTGCCGGGTCATCCCAACGGATTCCGCGCTCGTGCGAGGGGGTGTAATAATTGTCGCACTTGTAGCTGAAGATCGTGTCGTCCTCCAAGACCAAGAACCCGTGGGCAAACCCCTGCGGGATGAAGAGCTGCTGCTTGTTCTCGGCGGAGAGGCGTTCGGCAACGTATTTCCCGAATGTCGGCGAACCCCTGCGGATGTCCACCGCCACGTCCAGCACAGCCCCCCTGATCACCCGCACGAGCTTTGCCTGCGCGTAGGGCGGCACCTGGTAGTGAAGCCCACGCAACACGCCTTTCGCCGATTGCGATTCATTGTCCTGCACAAAGCGGCACGTCATCCCGCAATCACGATAGCGTTGCTCGGAATACGTCTCGATGAAATACCCGCGCGAGTCCACGCACACACGGGGTTTTAGCACAAGCACATCAGGTATCGCTGTTTGCAGAATCGTCATACGGTTTCCGTGCAATTATTGTTTCCCAAGTTTGAGCAGGTTTTGCGCTTTGACCACCAGCGTCGGATTCAGGTTCAGGATAAACCCTTTGAAATGCTCGCGGGCATAGTCCCAGTCTGAAAGGATTGCGCGTTTGGATTGCGAAAGGTCAATGCGGTTGCGCTGGCACAATCTGATGCCGTGGCGTTCCCAGCGTCCTTTGTGAACCACATCCTCGAACGGAAAATGGAAGGCGAGTGTCCCGAGCAGGGGTTGTGTCAGCCGTTCAACGGCAAACGAGCCTTTGCGTTCAAACTGCCAAATGCTGGCATACCCTTTCGCAAGGTTTTGCAGGAAGCGGGTGTCCCAAATCCCCGCTTGCGTGGCAATGCAGTAGGCTGTCGCTTTCTGGTATTCGCCGAGCTGTTCCGTTTCCGAGAAGATTGTTGTGAATGCCGGGTTTTGGAGAAGGCGCAAATTCCCGGCATGGTGTTTTTCCGCAAGGTTGACGAAGCCCCGGATGGATGCGGTGTCCACGGTGTCGCACAAAAAATAGTCATCGCACAATAACAGCGTGTAGGGGGTCTTGACCTGTTCCAACGCCATGGAAAGCCTGTCGCCCCATCCTGTCCCTTTCCCGCAAGGAACCGCACGGTGGAACACCTGGTCGGGGTTGGGTTGGACAGGGCTTTCTGTCGCCAAAACAACCTCGTATGGGCAATCCTGCCAATACTTCCGGAAGAGCGTGGAAAACGGAGTCCACAGATCCGAGTAATTGTCACACGACGCGACAAGAATGGTGAGCGATGTGTCAAACATAAACGTAACGGTCAAGACGGGTGATTCTTTCTAACACAGGGAAAAACATAACAGATTGGGGTTCCTTTGTCGAGGGGTAATTGCGCAACGATGACAACAGACTTACGGGACAGGCGTGCGTCCCCCTGCCGACGCATACAGCACAAATTCTGTGACGCGATAGCTGTGCCACCGCGCCCAATACCTGTATTCAGGGACAAGGCTTGTCAGGTATTGCGGTATTTGCCACAGGTCCTCGGGCTTGTGGTACAGCGCAATCGCCAACCTGGGTTTTTGCGTGCGGAGGATATTCTCCGCGCCATGGAGGGCATGAAGCTCCGCGCCCTCGATGTCCATCTTGATCAGGGTCACGGGTTTGCCGGAAAGAGCGTCATCCATTTTCCGCGCGTCAACAACGGTCGAGCCCTGCTCGCTCACCGAAGCGGCTGACGCGTTGCCGCCAAACGCCAGCCGCGTGTTTTCATGCCATACCGCACAAGGGTAAACTTCCGTAAAATCCGCCAGCCCGTGCCGGGCGATTGTGTTCCTGAGTTCACTGGCATGGGCGGGGTCCGCCTCAAACGCATAATACTTTCCATTCCGCAAGGCTGCCGCAAATCGCATAAACTCCAGCAGGGTGTCCCCGGTGTACGCACCGCAATCCGCGACGTATTCCTGCCCGTGCCTGCCGAATTCAAACTCCGGGATGCAGTACCAATCGGAATCGACGTGACCGATGTTGTCACGCCCCCTCATTGCGCAATAATCAACGTACCGCAAAAACGCCGACCGCGACCGTTGGTCCTGCAATGATTCCGCAAACGCTTCCAGCCACGGCAACTGCGCGTTGATTTTTTCCGCGCGTTGCGGCAAGTCCTTGACCAACGCCCTCTGTTTCGGGCTGTCCATCATTCGGCGCATCAGCCAACGGGTCAGCGCGGTTTTGTCCATCGCGCATCTAAACCGCAAGAGGTCGGCTTCTGATTTGAACATCATCATCGTTGGCTCTCCTTAATCGGGGTTTGCCAGCAGCCAGTCCGCCACGTTGAGCTTACGGATGCCGTTGTAGACGGGATTGAAGTCAATATCCGCGGTCAGCAGATATTTCGGGTTGGAGTCCTTGATCGCGTTGAGCGGGGCAAGCTCCCGTTCGAGCGTTTCGGGCGTCATGGTCGTCCATGCGACCTGATAGTACGAGGTGTAGCCGTCGTGGTCGGTGACGACGAAGTCAACCTCCTTGTCGCCGATTTTCCCCACATAGACAGCCCTGTTCCTGCGCAGCAGCTCGAAGAAAACAACATTCTCCAGCCAATGCGAAATGTCCTTTTTCATCGCCCGCCTCAACCGCACCTTACGGAAGCAAGGGTCCACAAGGTAGTATTTGTTGAGCGTCTGCAAAAGCTCTTTGCCTTTGATCTCGTAACGCTGCGCCTTGTAGAGCAAAAACGCTTCGCACAGGGCATCTAAATATTTGGCGACGACCTGCTTGTCAACAACCGTGCCATATGTGCGAAGTGTGTTTGAAATGGAACGTGGCGAAACAAACGAGCCAACCGAGTCAAACACAAAGTCTATGACTTTGTTGAAATCGTGCGTGTTCGTGATGTTCAAGCGTTTGAAAATGTCTTTCACGACAATGGTGTTCAGCACACTCTTGATGAAATCATCTGCCTGTTTCTGCTTAATCGCCTTTTGATTGTAGTATTCAGGCATCCCGCCTTCAAGGGCATAAATCGCCAAACTTTCTATTTTCGATAAGTTTGGCGATTTCTCTGATGTAATCTCTTTATATTCAACAAATTGCATTGGCAGAACCTCAATTTCGATGTACCTTCCCGTCAGCAACGTCGCCAGCTCACCGGAGAGCAGGTAGGCGTTGGAGCCGGTGATGTACACGTCGCAGTTCTTCTTGATGAACAAGCTCCCCACAAGCCGCTGGAACGCTTTGACATTTTGCACCTCATCGAGAAAGATGTAGTTCATCTTGTCGGCGACAAGCCTGTTCTTGATATGGGTGTGGATTTGAAAAATGTCGCCAAGTGCCAGCGTGTCCAAATCCTCAAAATCATAGAAATGGATCTGTTCCGGCGTGACGCCCTTTTGCTGGAGCTCGTCGGCGAACATCTGCAGCAGCGTGGACTTCCCGCAACGGCGCACCCCCGTGATGACCTTGATGATGTTCTGGTCTCTCAGGTCCCGCAATGTCCGCATGTATTGCTTGCGCTCGATCAGCCGTCTCATGGCCTTGCCGCCCTGCCCCCCCCCTTTATTCCACGAAGCCCAGCACATCGCGCATGGTGTAGAGGCCGGGGGCCCGGCCGTCGAGCCAGAGCGCGGCGCGGAGGGCCCCCGTGGCGAACGCCTCGCGGCTGGCCGCCTTGTGGGGGATCTCGACGGGCTCCTCGTCCGCGATGAAAGACACGGGGTGCTCGCCGACGATGGCCCCCCCCCCGGCCGCGGGGGGGGC
>WRML01000172.1 GCA_009777165.1 Kiritimatiellota bacterium | reverse complement strand
CGGGATGCGCCTAAAAGAGGCATCCCGATGGGATGCCATGATTTTTTTTGCGTTCTCTTCTACCGAAAGAAACATCCCTAACGGGATGTTGTTACGGTATGCTTTAAAAGTGATTTCACTATACACCCGTTTTCCCACGTTACGAAAGCCGACGACTCATCTGAAAAATCCATGGGTGGGGCCGAATATGCTTGTGTTCACGAGAGGATATGTGTATATTGTTTTCCCGTTGCAAGCGGCATTTCAGGATTGATGTCAATGAAGCGAAGAACCCAAATGAACCCGTTACAGATGTTCACCACATGTCATCATCACCATTGCCGCATTTTTCAGGACATGCGCGATGTACACAAAACATGAGTCGTTGGGACGGCGGTTGGCGAACCCCCATTTCTGGATTGCCTTCGGGTTTTTTGTCGCCATTCTGCTGGGCACGGGGTTGCTGTGCCTGCCCGTTGCGTCGGCGTCGGGCAAGGCACTCCCCCCGCTGGTGGCGTTGTTCATGGCGACCAGCGCGACCTGCGTGACAGGCCTGAGCATCGTTGACGTGAGTACCGAATTATCCATCACCGGGCAGGTGATTGTGCTGGTGCTGATTCAACTGGGCGGCATCGGGATCATGACCTTCGGGACGTTCCTGCTGGTGCTGGTCGGGCGGCGGCTGAGCTTACAAAATGAGTTCGTGCTGATTGACGCTTACGGCATAAACAAGGTTCAGGGCCTGCACGCGCTGATCGGATGGATCATCGGCTTCACGTTCCTGTTCGAGGGCATCGGCGCGGCAGTGCTGTATTGGCGGTACCGTGCGTTGGGCATGGCGCAGGGAGTCCCCTGGACACGCACGTTCTATCATTCGGTCTTCCATGCGGTCAGCGCGTTTTGCAACTCTGGGGTTACCCTGTACCCCGACAGCTTGCAACAGTTCAAGCATGACCCGCTGTACCTGCTCACCATCGGCGCACTGGTGGTGACGGGGGGGCTGGGATTCCTCGTCCTGTACAACCTCGTCACCATCCGTTTTTGGCGGCGCGATTTGCGCACGCGCGGCCGCCTCTCTCTCCACACCAAAATCGTGTTGACTATGACGCTCATCCTGCTGCTCGGCGGCACGGTGCTGATCCTGGCGGAGGAGTGGTCCGGAACGCTCAGCGGGTTAGCATGGCACGACAAGCTCGCGTGCTCCTTTTTCCATTCCGTCTCGCCGCGCACGGCAGGATTCGTAGCGTTGCCCGTCGAGCATCTCTCGGAAGGCACACGCTATGTGACAACCCTTCTCATGCTGGCGGGCGGGTCGCCGGGATCCACGGCCGGTGGCATGAAGACGACGACCATCCTCGTGCTGGTCCTGACCGTCGTCGCGATGTGCAAACGGCGCCGCGAGATTGTCGTGTTCGCGCGGACCATCCCCTACACGATCGTCCAGCAAGCCATCTCCATCGCGTTCATCTGCGTGACCATGGTGCTGGTGGCGTATGGGCTCCTGCTTTGGACAGAACATGTGCAGGATCCGTCAGATGCGTCGAGGCTGTTGTTTGAGGTGGTGTGCGCCATCACGACGGTGGGGATGTCCCCCCACACACCGCAGCTGACGATCGCCGGCAAGTGGATTGTCGTCGTGTGTATGTATCTGGGGCGCCTGGGGCCCCTGACCGTCGCGCTTGTGGTGAGCCGCGACGACGAGGTTTTCCCCAGCATCAGCTATCCCAAAGAGGAAGTGGTCGTTGGATAGGCAGTTGAGATAAAGGAGCAGAATGAAACGGATTGGCATTATCGGTGCGGGGCGGTTTGGGTCGTCCCTGGTGGAGAATCTGGCGAAGCGCGGCGCGGAAATCCTGCTGATTGACGAAGACCGGCAGAAAGTCCAGGACTTCTCGGAATACGTGGCCAAGGTGGTCGCGGGCGACGCCACGAACATCCGCGCCCTCGAGGACGCCGGCATACAGGAGTGCGACATCGTCGTCATCGCCATCGGCTCCGGCGTCGAGGGCAGCATCATGGCAACCGTCAACTGCAAGGAGCTGGGCATCGGGAAGATCATCGCCAAGGCCAACTCCGATATCCACGGCAAAATCCTGCGGCGCGTCGGCGCGGACCAGATCGTCTATCCCAACCGCGACTGCGCCAAACGCCTCTCCAAGGCGTTGTTCTTCCGGGACAGCGTTGACCTCTTCGACATCTCCGACGGGCTGACCGTCGCAGAGATTGACGTGCCGAAACTGCTGCACAACAAAACCCTGCGCAAGGTCGGCCTGCGCGAACATTACGACATTACAGTGCTGTGCGTGCGTCGCCTCGACCCAAGCGTGAAGGATCAGCGCAACGTCATCATCCCCACACCCGATGAGGTCATCCAGCCCGACGACAAAATCCTCATCTTCGGCCCGCACAAAAAAATTGACACCTTCGTGCAGGACAGCTAAATGGAGATTGTTCACACACCGCACGCGATGACCGCATGGGCGCAGGAACAGCGGCACTCGGGGCGGCGCATCGGGCTGGTGCCAACCATGGGCTATCTCCACGCGGGGCACCTCTCCTTGGTAGACGAGGCGAAGAAAAATGCGGATGCGGTCGCGGTCAGCATTTTCGTCAACCCCACACAGTTCGGGCCGAACGAGGATTTCGCAAGCTATCCGCGCAACGCGGCGTGCGACGTAGCGTTGTGCCGCGAAGCGGATGTCGCGGCGGTTTTTCTGCCGGCACCTGAAACCATGTACGCGCCCGACGCGAGTGTGTTTGTTGATGAAGATGTGTTGTGTCATGGCTTATGTGGCGCAAGCCGTCCGGGACATTTCAAAGGGGTCTGCACGGTGGTCGCCAAGCTCTTCAACATCGTGCTGCCCGATGTGGCGGTGTTCGGGCAGAAAGATTTCCAGCAGGCCGCGATCATCCGCCGCATGGTGCGCGATCTGAATTTCCCCGTCTCAATCATCATCGCCCCGACCCTCCGCGAGCCCGACGGTTTGGCGATGAGCTCACGGAACGCCTACCTCAGCACGGAGGAACGCCGGCAAGCAGTAGGGTTGAGCCGCGCACTCGATGCGCTGATGGAGGGCATGCCTCCATCTGGCACTGTACTCCGCCACCGCATGCGCGACATCCTGGAACAGCACGGCCTCCGCGTGGACTACGCCGAAATCGTAGATGCCGAAACGCTGACCCCCGTGGAGAAAATCTCAAAAGGCAACGTCGCGCTCATCGCCGCCTACTGCGGTACGACGCGCCTGATTGACAATAGGGTTCTATAAAGGGCATCATCCGAGCGTTTCAAAAACAGCGGGAGATGGACGTTGATTGATTTCATCATGATTCTCACGGGCTCGTATAAAGACGGATAAAGACGGGCATTCGGTAATTGACTTCTCCGTAGACATGTCCCATAATGTGTTACGTGAAAATCGCAAACACACGCCAAGTTCGGCATGATTGCTCTTTTGTGCCGACAAGACCCATAGGGGATCTAGGGGACCTAGGGGATTTTTTCAATGCCCTTTCGTCCCCTAGGTCCCCTATGTCTCCTTGGTCCCCTCCGTCCCCTCAAACAGGCATTCCCTTATGGAAAAACTTCAGTCGTTGTTGAAATCGTACGGGCGCGTGGCGCTCGGCTTCTCGGGGGGGGTGGACAGCACATTCCTCCTGTGGGTGGCGCTGGACGCGCTGGGGGTCCCCAACGTGCTGGCAATCATCGCCGATACCCCCACGCTGCCGCGCCGCGAGTTCGAGGGGGCCCTGCGGCTCGCGGAACGGCTGGGTGCGCAGGTCGCCGTCGTGACCCCGAACGAGCTGGACGACCCCGCATACGCCGCAAACCCCCCCGACCGCTGCTATATCTGCAAGCGGCGCATCTTCTCAGTCATCCGCGACGAGGCCGCCGCAAGAGGGTTTCACATCGTGCTGGACGGCTCGAACGCAGACGACCAGCACGACGTCCGCCCGGGGCAACGCGCGGCGGCGGAGCTGGGTGTGCGGAGCCCCCTTGCGGAACTCGGCATCACCAAGCGCGAGATACGCGAGTGGTCGGAGGGGGGGGGGCTGCCGACCGCACAAAAACCCGCCATGGCGTGCCTTGCCACGCGCATCCCGTTCGGGACCCCCGTGACCCTCGAGACGCTGGCACGGATCGAACGTGCGGAGGGGGCCCTGCACGACCTCGGCTTCGCGCACTGTCGTGTGCGTCACCATGGCGACACCGCACGGATCGAGGTGCCGGAGGACGACATCGCCCGGATGCTCGACCCGTCCGTGCGCCGCTGCGCCGCGCAAGCCGTGGGGGGGGCCGGCTACCGTTTCGTCGCGCTCGACCTGCTCGGCTACCGCATGGGGAACCTGAATTGATCCTGCACCTACATTGGCGGGGGGGGGCCTAAGGGACACAGGGGGCGTATCGCATACGCCCGACATCAATAGGGACGGCACATTAGCCCCCTTTTGAAAGGGGGTGGCGGTATTCCATCGGGGGTTTGTCCCTTAGTCCCCTAGGTCCCCTCCGTCCCCCCCTCCCGATATGCGAAAACCTGATTTGTCTCGAAATCGGGCATTGACTTTTCCCGGGATGTGCCACATAATGTGTCACATGAAAACTGCAAACATACGTCAGATCCGACATGACTTCTCGTCTGTGCTGGCATGGGTCAACGCCGGGGAGGAGGTCACGGTTTTGAATCGCTCGCGCCCTGTCGCGCGGATATGCCCCCTGCCCAAGCCGGCTCCCGGCAAGAAGGAGAAATGGCCGGATTTCGCCGCACGGAGAAGAGCGATTTTCGGCGACCGCCCCCCTCTCCCCAACATCGTCCTTGAAGAGCGCGAGAACAGCAGATGGTAGTTTATGCTGACACCAGTTTTCTCTTCTCGCTTTATACCAATGACACCAACAGTGCCCAAGCAGATGAAGCGTACGTTCCGTTGCAAGCCCCCATTGCGTTGACTGCGCTACAGCAGCACGAGCTGTGCAATGCACTTTGCCTTTCTGTGTTTCGGGGGAAAATGACCCTTCCGGAGAAACACAAGATACAGGCGTCAATCGCCATGGACATTCAAGATGGCGTGCTCCAGGAATTTCAGATTGATTGGGCAAAGGCTTATGCGTGCGCTGGAATGCTGAGTGAGGCATACACACCAGAAATCGGATGCCGTGCTTCAGACATTCTCCATGTCGCACTCGCCCAAATGCTTCGCGTCAGATATTTTTATTCGTTCGACATCCGCCAGCGAAGCCTTGCGCAAAAAGTCGGCTTGAACGTAAAACCGAAATGACCGGAATGAAATGCCCTTCCGTTGCGGGGGGAGGGACTACGGGACGGGCAATGCCATTGGGGGGTGTAAGGGCGAAAGCCCTCACGGACAGGAGTGCGGACTTTCCTGTCCGCAAGAAAAGACAATGCACAATGCGGACAGGAATGTCCGCACTCCGTTAGGGCTGAAAGCCCGACAACACATGGAGGGCGAGCGTCCCCGCGAGCCGTTAGGGCTGAAAGCCCTCGGGCAAATGGAGGGCGAGCGTCCTCGCGAGC
>WRML01000171.1 GCA_009777165.1 Kiritimatiellota bacterium | reverse complement strand
CACGCTCACCGGACTGATCCCGGGCAAGGCGTATGAGCTGGCGTTCTTCAACCGCCCGTGGAGCAGCGACGGCAACTTCACCAACCGCCGCATGATCATCAGCTTCGACAACGGCACCGCCCGCGACCTGCTGACATTCAACAACGAATGCTCGCTGGTGCATGCCGTCACCTGGCGCTACGTCGCCGTCGGCGACTCCGTGACGGTTGCGCTGTTCAACGTCACGGGGACGCTCTCGCGCCACTTCTACGCGCTCACCAACGAGGAGCTCCCCCCCACCGCCGCCAACGGCACCGACCTCCTCCCCCTCCTCGACCTCGGCAGCCGCCCCGAGACCATCCGCAACCTCTCCGGCGCCGGAACCGTCACGGGCGACGGCACCGTGCCGATCACCCTCACGGGCGAGATCACCCCCACCCCCGTCATCAACTTCGACGGTGCGGTGCCGATCTTTGACGGCGCGGTGCTTCCCGTCTCCCTCACTGGCGGGCACATCCATGTTGTCGGCGACGCAGACTTCTCCGGCCTGTCCGTCATCGCCGCCCCCGACGCCAACCTGCGCGGCGCGAAAATCAAAATCCTCTCCGCCACGGGCGACATCCTCGCCCCGCCCCAGCTCGACCCCCCCCTCCGGGGCTCCATGCGCCTGGAAGTCTCCGACGACGGCCACGACGTCTGGCTCCTCCCCATCCTCGGCACCATCCTGATGATCAGATAAGGAATGACCATGAAGACACAACGGGTAATCTTGACAATACTGGGGCTTGCGGCCGCCGCCGTTGCCGACGACCCGCTCGAGCAGGCAAACGCCCGCATCGAGAAACACCGGAAAGAGACCTGCCGCATCCGCGTGACCAAGAACGGCGCCCCCGTCCCCGGGGCGACCGTCCGCATGGACATGGTGCGGAACGAATTCCTCTTCGGCTGCAACATCTTCAAGCTCGACGGCAACAAGACATCGCAAGACAACCAAGCCTACGCCGAGCGCTTCGCCGGACTCTTCAATTTCGCCACGCTCGGCTTCTACTGGTCGAGCTACGAATGGAAACGGGGAAGCCCCGGCTACGACAAATCAGGGAAAGTCTCGGCATGGTGCAAAACCCACGGCATCAGGACCAAGGGGCACCCGCTCGTCTGGAACACCGGGGACCCCGGCTGGCTCAAACCCTTCTCCGTGGACGAGGTGTACGGCGCCCAGCTCGGCAGGGCCGCCGCCTGCGCCGAACGCTTCCGGGGCACCATTGACGTCTGGGACGTGATCAACGAGGTGACGGAATGGCAGCGCGACGAGATGTGGAAAAAATCCCCCAAGCTCACCGAGCTCGGCAAGAAATTCGGCGAGCCCGAACTGGTCAAAGCGAGTTTCGCCGCCACCCGCGCCGCGAACCCCGCCGCCACGCTGCTCATCAACGACTACGTCCTCGACGACCGCTACGCCGCCCTGCTCGACAAACTCAACGCGGCCGACGGCAAACCCATCTTCGACGCCATCGGGCTCCAGACGCACACGCACGTCTTCCCCGAGAAATACGACGGCTTCAGCAACGCCTACCTCTGGGCGGTCTGCGAACGCTTCGCGCGCTTCGGCGTACCGCTCCATTTCACCGAGATGACCATCGTCTCGACGCTCCAGCGGAACATGGTTTGGGACAAGACCGCGACGAGTCCCGAAGGCGAGGCATGGCAGCGCGACGAAGTGATCCGGATTTACACCCTGCTTTTCTCGCACCCCTCGGTGGCGGCCATTACCTGGTGGGACTTCAGCGACCAAGGCGCATGGATGGGGGCCCCTGCCGGGCTCCTGCGGGCCGACATGACGCCCAAGCCCGCCTACGACGCACTCACCAAGCTCGTGCGCAACGACTGGGCCACGCACGCGACATTGACGACCGACGCCGACGGCTCAGCGACCCTCCGCGCCTTCCGTGGCGACTACCGCCTCACCGCGACCCTCCCCGACGGCACCCAAAAAGAAATAACCGCCACCGTCCGCAAAGGCGACAACCCGATCACCCTGACATTCTCCTTCACGACGCCCTGAACGCTCCCGACATGTAACAGGAGACCGAAGGGACCTAGGAGACCTAGGGGACGCAGTAGGTTCCCTCGCGCTTATGTCGAGAAGGCGCAACCTCTGGAGTGCGGCGGCTCGCCGCCGCTTTTCGTCACGGGAGCTTGCTCCCATGCGGGGGCGATTGTAGGGGCGGACCCATGTGTCCGCCCGGTCGCTGGTGCGTGGGGCGAACCCCACGCATGAAAGCGGCGGCGATATGTGCCCCGACAGGGGAAACCCGCCGCACGCCAGAGGACCGCATCGGGACGCAAAAAAATCCTTGTCATTGGAACGTTCGAGAGCTTCGCCCTATTTCGGCTACACAATTTCTTTAAATGCGCTAAAACGGCAAATGATGTTCCTTGATCTTACGCTGGATGGTGCGGCGCGAGAGGCCGAGCTGATCGGCGGTCATCGTGCGGTTGCCGTTGTTCTGGCGGAGACGGACATCGAGCACCGCGCACTCAATCTGCTCCAGCGTCATACCGTCGGGGACGGAGAGGTCGCCGGCCCTCGCGCGGACAGACCCGGGGAGGGCGACGGATGAGGCGGACAGCACACCGTCCGCCGACAGCAAGACCGCAGACTCGACGATGTTACGCAACTGGCGCACGTTGCCGGGCCAGTCGTAGTTCTCCAGCATGGCGTAAAAACTCGGCTGCACCGCCGTGATTGTCTTCTCGTTCTCCATACAGGCCTTCGCGATGAAGCGGTCCGTCATTTTGCGGATGTCCTCCTTGCGTCCGCGCAGGGGGGGGACGCGCAGGGTGACGACGTTGATGCGGTAGAGCAAGTCCTCGCGGAACGTGCCGCCCGCAACCATGGCGTCGAGGTTCTTATTCGTGGCGGAGACGAGGCGGACGTTCACGCGGATGACCTCGCGGCCGCCGACGCGCCGGATCTCGCGCTCCTCCAGCGCGCGCAGCAGTTTCACCTGCACGGGGAGGGGGGCGTCGCCGATCTCGTCGAGGAAGAGCGTCCCGCCGTCGGCACGCTCGAACGCGCCCTTGTGGAGGCTGCTCGCGCCCGTGAACGCGCCCTTCTCGTGCCCGAACAGCTCGGACTCCAGCAGCGACTCGACGAACGCGCCGCAGTTGACCGCGATGAACGGGCCCTGTGCGCGTTTGGAGTCCGTGTGCAGGGCGCGGGCGACGAGCTCCTTGCCCGTGCCGCTCTCGCCCGTGACCAGCACCGTCGCCATGGTGTCGGCGAGCGCGGCGATCTGCGCGATGACGGTCTGCATCGGCGGCGACTCCGCGATGATCGCCGTTGACGAGAACCGCTCGCGCACGGATTGCGACAACTCGCCGACACGCCGGCGCAAGCGCGAGGTCTCGTGAGCGCGGCGCAACTTGGATTGGATGTCGTCAAGGTCGAGCGGCTTGGTGATGTAATCATACGCGCCGTCGCGCATTGCCCGTACGCCAGACTCGACAGAGCCGTAGGCGGTCATGATGATGACGGGGACTTCGGCATCTACGGCACGGAGGCGTTTGAGCACCTCCAGCCCGTCAATGTCTGGCAGCACGAGATCGCTCAACACGAGGTCGGGCGAATGCTCATGGAAGAGCGCCACGCCCGCAAGCCCTGTCGCAGCGGCGATGACATCAAAGTCCGCGTCCGCCGCCGCCTCGTTGACGGAACGCGCGTTGTCGGGGTCGTCTTCAATAATCAGGATGGTCGGTTTCATAATCTCCTTTTGAGTTTTTAGTTTATAGTTTTTAGTTTTTAGTTTTTAGAACAATGACTCGAATCCGATTTCTATAAACTAAAAACTATAAACTAAAAACTATAAACTAATCTGGCGGTTTTGACTCTGGCAGTGAAATTCGGATAACCGTCCCCCCCCCCGGGCGGGGGAGGGCCTCGATGTCACCGCCGCAACGGCGGAGGGAGGTGCGGGCGAGGAAAAGCCCCAGGCCCGTACCCTCGGGGCGGGTCGTGACGAACATCTCGAAGACGCGCTTGCGCTGGTCGGCCGGGATGCCGGGGCCCCTGTCGCGCACCTCGACGACAACGCGCCCGTGCGCCGCGTTCAGCGCGATCTCGACCTCGCTCCCCCGGGGCGCAAATTGAAGCGCGTTGACAAGCACGTTCAGCAACGCCCGCCGCAACGCGAACGGGAAAGCGGTGGCTTGGAGTTGAGAAGTTGAGAAATTTAAAAGTTGAGAAGTTGAGGAATGGAGAAGTTGAGAAGTTGAGGAATGGAGAAGTTGAGAAGTTGAGGAGTCTAAAAGTTGAGAAGTTTCCTCGTCTCCACTTTTAAACTTCTCAATTTCTCCACTTCTAAACTTCTCAACTTCTCTACTTCTCGACTCCGCGAAGCGGACATTCACGCCCGACTGCTCGATGCGCGGGGCGAGGGTTTCGCAGCATTCCTTGATCGCTTGCGCGACGTTGACGCGCTCGGGACGTTCGTCGTCCGGCTTGGCGAGGAAGAGGAATTCCTGAAAGACCTTGTCCATCCGCGCCATCGCGTGGGCGATGCGTCCCGCAAGCTCGGTCACGCGCTCCGGGCGGAAACCCTCGGCACGGGCCATCTCGCGCTCCAGCATCTGCGCGTCGAGGCGCACGGCAGACATGGGGTTGCGGAAGTCGTGGAGGATGCCGTTCGCCAAGACGCCCGAAAACGCGAGATGCTCCTCTTGCCGTGCGCGTTGTTCACGCCGGCGGTCACGGATAACGGCGAGCGTCAACACCACGGCACAGGCGGTGAACGACAACGCCAACACCGCGATCGAAAACCTCGAGAGTGACGCGATCGCCTCGCGCGCGGTCTGCTCCTCCTGTCCCACGGCGCCGCGTTTGATGGCCGCCTCAATGACGAGGGGGGTGCCGTCGTCGAGAAACGCGGTCTTGGTCAACACAAATACAGGGGCCCCCCTCCCCCCGATTTCGAGGGTACTGGGGGAGAAGGTCATCCCCGCCTCGATGTCCTCGGGGAGGGGGGGGGGATGAAGAGAGTCGAGCCCGTGCGCCTGCCGCTGGAGCACGGTCACCCCCCCCCTCGTGATGGACAGCGATTGCACCTCCGGACGGACAGCGAAGATGTGATCCGCCGTCTCTGAAAGTCGTTTCCCGATTTCGGTGGGGGCCTCGTTCGAGCACGCCGCACCGAGCGTCGCGAGCGCGTCCATGTTCACAAGCAGCACCCCCCGGTGCAGGACGTTCTCCGTCGCGGCCTGACTGGTCTGACGGTCATGGGTCTTTTTCAGGAAGAACAGCCCCCCCCCTGCCAAAAACGCAGCAACGAGAAACGCAATCAGCAGGATATGCTCCAGCTGAAGCGCAGGACGATGCGACGCATTTTTAGGGTCGGTTCCCATTTCTGTTTGTCAACGCAAAGAGTGTGCCGAAAAGGAAACATTATAATACATAGGAGTGGACAAATGGCGTCCAAGTATGATATGATTTCATGCATGGACACAACCGAAAGAAACATGGGCAGGACTTGCCCGAAGTGCGGAGGCGCGAGCCATCAAATGAACAG
>WRML01000170.1 GCA_009777165.1 Kiritimatiellota bacterium | reverse complement strand
CGCGCCCTGATGATCGAGTCGCCCAGCTACGACCTGCGCCTCTACATCAACGGCGAGGAATGGTCCCTCTCGCAATTCTGGCACGGACACGGCACCTGGTCCATCCCCCTCAAGCGCGGCCTCCACGCATTCCAGGTTGACTTCGCCGACGCCCGCACGAAGCCCTGGAACCGTTCCGGCATCTGGCGTTTTTATCCCCGTCCCTGGACCGAGCATCAGGGCGACCCCTCCCCGATATTGATGTCCGGCCCCAACATGCCCCCCGCCCGCATCCCCCCTGACCGCCTGTTTTATCGCCCTTCACCTTGACATTGGCACATTCCCGACGGCTGCTGCTTAAAACGTTCATCCCCCAAAATCATCATCGGACTTATACCTCAACCAGTCAGCACGAGTTAACAAGGAAAACGCAAATAAGAGCGTGATGTCGTCCGGCTCCAAAGAACGCCGAGACAATGATGGTGGCAGAACCATATCCTTAACTGGAAATCTTTTCTTCCACGGCTTGCACCACCAAAAGAGTAAGAGGAACAGGCTCAAAATGACACAAATAAAATGAAGAATCGAAGATTCTTTTTGAACGGCAAACGTTACGGGAAACGATGACCCGAGAATGAAGACCTTAACAGAAGAAGAGCGATGCGGTCTCATTATCTGCGCATGCCCGAGGATTGCGTGATTTTCGCGTTCGATGGTAATCTCGACGTAATTTTTATGATGGCATTTGGCACGGAGTGTCCCGATCATTCGCCCGTCCTGAAACACACAATACGCATTGGACTTGCCTACAGGGGATGTCCAGTACGGAAATAATTTCACCCTCATAAACTCACCCACTCGTCCTGGCATTTCTTCAAGGGCAGGACGGAATATCGTTGAGTTTTCGTCCATACAGGTCGCGGCAATCTCCAACTGCAACGTCCTCGTCGAATAAACGCCATACGCACGGGTACATGTGCTGTTTTTCACATAACGAAATTCCCCCGCGATTGAGAAACGCCCCGTGATCGCACGGGCTTTGCCGTCTTCAATGGTAAGCCCCGTTGTTCCAGATCCCCCGAGAAACGCAGCATCGCTCAGTGCACAACCTGGCCCGACTTCCCGTTGGGAATAAAGTTGCCTGCATTCGGACAAAATAAACGATGCGTTACTCATAAATGTTTTCAGTTTGCACGTTTCTCATACTGTCGGCAAGCCCATCTCGCAATTGAAATGCCTGCCAAGTAAAGTTACACAGAGTTGCACAGAGAATATAAAAAGAGACAATGTCCTTATTTCCCCTACCCGCGCGCCGGCATGATGTCCTCGATCAGCCGGAACAGCTCTTGCGCGAAGCGGGCCGGGTCGGGGCGTTTCAGCCACATGACGTCAGGGACACCAGCCTTGCGCCACTTGTCCAGCTCACGCGCCACGAGCGGCGGGAAAATCCCTGCCGCCTTGCCGGATGCACCGGTCATGGCCTCCAGGATGTCCAGGTTGTCCTCGCAGCACAGCCAGTAAATGTCGGCCGCGTCCTTTGCCGCCTGACGGTCCACAAACGCCGTGATCTTGTTCGCGAGGATGTTCTCCTTGGTGTCCATCATCCCCAGCACGGGATGCCGTTGCGGAACACCCACACGTCCCGGAACATCGTTGACGAACTCCACCTTCAGGGACTCCGCCCCGTGGAGCATCGCCCTGCCGAAGCGCTCCCCTTTGAGTGAGGCATGAAAACGCCATCCCTCTTCCTCTGCGACCTGTTCAAAAATCTCAAAGCACTTGTCACGCCAAACCCCGTACAACGGGGAGTCGTTGACGAAAAAATCCAAGTCCTCCGAACGGCGGTGCCCGTAATAACCGCGCGAAAGGGCGGTGCCGCCTGTCAGGTGAAAACCCTGCTCGATACTGTCCATCCGCGCGATCGCCCGGTCCTGCATATCGTACAGCGCATCCCAGTCCTTAATCATCCGCGCCTCCGTTCTGCGTGATCCATTGGTGAACAAAATCCATTCCCTCCCTCAATTCTCGTGGGCGGATTTTTGTGGAAATCTGAGGCCACATTGTGAGAAACCGTTGTATGGGCAACATCCGTTGCAAGTCACGGTATGGCGCATAGTCAATCAGGCGCAACATCGCCCATCGCGCGTCATAAGACGACATCTCCGCCTGGGTCAAATACTCGTCGAAACGGGCGTTACCCATGTCGGTGTCCCAGAGCCAGGGGTATTTCCTGGCCGGAGTGCCTTTGTTGATGACAGACTGATTTTGCATAGTTCCCTTTCCGATAACGCCCGTATTATAACAAATCCCAGCATGACGCGCAAGAAGGTCGGCGCAGATTTTTTAACGCAGATTTCGTGGGTCGTTTTTTAGGTTTTCGGGTTTCCCTCAAAACGCCAGTGTGATACAATATCCGCATGATTTCCAAATTCGACAGGACACGGTGCGAGGTTAAAGTTGCAGATTCCGAAGAGGAGTTTGAACAGATTTTCGTACTCAATTACCGCACGTTTGTCGAGGAAATCCCACAGCATGAGCCCAACGCCCTGAAGAAACTCAAGGACAAGTTTCACGAGGACAACACCTATCTCGTCTGCAAGGACGGCAGCGACATCGTGGGCATGGTCTCCTGTTGCGGCAAGCGTCCGTTTTCGCTGGATGCAAAAGTGGAACAGCTCGACTCGTACCTTCCTCCTCACACGAGAGCGTTTGAAATCCGGCTGTTGTCCGTGACGGATGCGTACCGCCGCACCAGCGTCATCGCCCTGCTCATGCGGGCATTGTTCAAGCATCTGCTGGACAACCACGCCGATCTGGTCGTTATCTCCGGCACCACGCGCCAACTGCCCATGTACCGGAAAATGGGATTCAAGCCGTTTTACCAACTCGTGGGTAAACCCGGCGCCTATTACCAGCCCATGTTTCTGACGGCGGACGATCTGCGGGAGGCACGATGGCTGAAATAAATCTATTGCCGGGGCCGGTCAGGATTTCCCCGCAAGTCAGGCGCGCGCTGGCCGCACAACCGTTCTCGCACCGTGGCGATCGGTTCGGCACCGTGTATGAACAATGCAAGGACCTGCTGCTACGGCTTGGGAAAAGCCGTCATGTCGCGCTACTCGTGGGGAGCGGCACTGCGGCAAACGCTGTGGTGGCGCAGGAGTTGAAAAAAGTGCCGGGCAGGGGGCTTGTCCTTGTCAACGGCGAGTTTGGCGCGCGCCTCGCCAGTCAGGGCGCGAAGGTCGGGCTGGATTTCGACCCGTATGTGTTGGCGTGGGGCAAGACGTTTGCGTTTGAGCGCATCACGGAGCGGCTGCGCGGCAAGTCGTGGGTCTGGCTGACGCACTGCGAAACGTCCACTGGCGTCATCAACCTCGACGCGCGGCTTGCGGCGCATTGCAAGGCACAGAAGATCAGGCTGTGCCTGGACAGCGTGAGTGCGTTGGGTAATCAGGACGTGGATTTCGCCGACATCTATTTGGCCAGCAGTGCCTCTGGCAAGGGTTTGTGCGCCGTGCCGGGGATTGCCATGGTGTTCTACAACCATGAGCCGAAGCCCGCGCAAACCGGAGCCGATTATCTCGACCTTGCCGTTTACCACGGTGCGACGGGCGTCCCGTTCACGTTTCCCTCCAACCTGTTGGGTGCGTTGCACACGGCGTTGCTGACCACGGATTACCAGCGGAAATTCGCGCAAAACACAACACACGCCGCACGGATGACCGCATGGTTCGCCGCAAACCACTTACACACGCCCGTGGACGCGCAACAGGCGGATTATGTGTGGACAATCGTTATCCCCAAATCCATGTCGTCGGTCGCCCTGGGCAACCGACTTGAAAAGAACGGTGTGCTTATCAACTACAAGAGCCGTTATTTGGCGCAAAACAACTGGGTGCAGATTGCCCTGATGGGCATCGTCAGGGAAAAGGAACTCACTGCCGGGCTCGGCATTTTCGACTGCGAACGCTTGACATGAATCCCGCAATGGGGATGAGCGCGTAGGCCATGCCGAGGGCGAGGGTGAGGGCGATGCCTTGGAACAACAGCCCCCACGGGATGTGGAGCCGGATGGGCAGTCCGCCGAACGGCATCCACGCGCGGGTCCACGCGGTGAAGACCCAGCCGACGCAAATCCCGAACAGCACGCTCGCCGCAACACCGCACGCCAGCAACAGCGCAACCTCGTTACACAATAGCGCGAACAGCTGCTTGCGCGTCATGCCGATGCCCCGGAGCATGGCAAACTCGTTCGTGCGCGACTGGATGTTCGCCTGCACGATGGCGACGATGCCGACGGTCAGCAGGATGAGCGCGTAGAACGGCAGCCTCGCCAGCTCGCCGACGAGCCGCGCCCCGCGCGCGATGGTGCCGTCGGAGATTTCGTCGCGCAGGTGCAGCGTGACGCGCATCTCGCCGCCCTCCCCCCCCCTTGACGGCCCCCGACTGCTTTCGGCCGTATTCGACTGTACCCGAATCTCGCCCAGCAATTCCTTGAAACGCGTGTCCACATCCGCGAACGCCGCGCCGGGCGCAAGGTTGAACCACGCGAAGGACGATAGGGCCGGGCGTCCCGGGGGCCCTTGGAACGCGGGGTCGGAGATGAAGACGGGCGCGAGCGTCCCGAACGGTGCCCCGCCGCGTCCGCGCAATCCAGCGCGCGCGGTGAAGAGGTGCCAGTTCAACTCCACGATGCCCGTGATTTTCCAAGTGTGCCGCGTGATGGCGCCGTCAGGCTGGACACGGCGGACGGTGATGTCATCGCCGACGGCGAAGCCCCCCTGCCGCGCGAACATCTCTGGGATGACGCAACCGCCGACGGACTCCGAGAACAACAACGCGCGGATGTCGTTCCCTTTCGCTCGACTACCCTCGATAGCATTCGATGGCACTCGACTGCCCTCGACTGCCCTCGACGGCAGGATGCCGCCGCTTCTATTGATCACCAGCACATTATTTTGCTTCGGACGGCTTCCGGCGAAACGCTCGATTTTGGCGAGCAGCGGATCGTCCAGCACATACTGGTGGGCGTTGAACGCCTGAAAGTCGCGGACGCCCTCGACTTGCGCGAAGCGTTCCATCAGGGGCGGCGGAAGACCCGTCGGCTCGAACGCGGCGATGACGTCGGGCAGCTCGCGCGTGGGGATGAACGGCGCAATCATGGACGCGCCCCAAATCTGAATCGCGCAGTACGAACCTAGCCCCGCCATGAGCGTGACGACCAGCGCCTGGGTACGCCCGTAGGAGCGTCCCGTGGCATTGCGGAGTAACGGGCTCATCGGAAACACACGGTCAACCACCGCAAGCAGCGCGGGCAACAGGCAGTACAGCCCCAGCAGGTGGCACGGGAAACCGACCAGCAGAATCAGCACACTGCGCGTCATGGGCGAGTAATGGAACGGGAGCAGCAACACCAATACCAGCGGCGTGAGGACAACACCCAGCACGGTTTTCGTCGGCGACACGCGCAACGGCCCCCCCCCCCCGGGGTTCCCCCCCCCGAGGGGTCCCCTGCGGAACCGTTTCCGCAGGGGCCCCCCCCGCACGACGGGGCCACCCCCCCCCAACACCGCAAGC
>WRML01000169.1 GCA_009777165.1 Kiritimatiellota bacterium | reverse complement strand
ATCCCGAGGGGATGCCATGATTTTTTTTGCGTTCTCTTCTACCGAAAGAAACATCCCTAACGGGATGTTGTCGCGGTACGCTTTTAAAGTGAATTCACTATACATGAACCGACCTGTCCGTTGCAAGCGGACGCGAAGTACAAAATAACATAAATTTCATAAATTACTAAAAAAAAAGTTGCAATCGGATTCCCGAATGAAGCATAATTGATTGCATGTTAAAAAAAGGGGGGTTGGTTTATGTTTACGAACGGGGATGGCGTGAATCGTCAGGGCGTGGCAGGGGATGCCGCGTTGATTGCAGAATTAAACCAAGCATTTCTTGAGATCAAGAAAGAGCTTGGGGGGATTATCATTGGGCAGGAGAAGGTCGTCGAGGAGGTGCTGATCGCGGTGTTCAGCCGGGGCCACGCGCTGCTCGTGGGTGTGCCGGGGCTGGCGAAGACGCTGCTCGTAAGCACGCTCTCGCAGGTGCTGGACCTGAGCTTCAAGCGCATCCAGTTCACGCCGGACCTGATGCCGTCGGACATCACTGGCTCGGATGTGCTGGAGGAGGACCGCACGACGGGCAAGCGCGTGTTCCGCTTCGTGCAGGGGCCGGTCTTCGCCAACATGCTGCTGGCGGATGAGATCAACCGCACGCCGCCGAAGACGCAGGCGGCGTTGCTGGAGGCCATGCAGGAACATCACGTGACCGTCGGGGCGCAGTCGTTCCCGCTGCCGGAGCCGTTCTTCGTGCTGGCGACGCAGAACCCGATCGAGCAGGAAGGCACCTACCCGCTGCCGGAGGCGCAGCTCGACCGCTTCATGTTCAACATCACCGTGGATTACCCGAGCGCGGAGGAGGAGTCCACGATCATCCGTCAGGTGACGGGCGCGTGGCGGACGGAGCTAAAGCGCGTGCTGGACGGGCCGGCGATCCTGCGCCTGCAGGACGTGGTGCGGCGCGTGCCGGTGGCGGACCACGTCATCGAGTACGCGAAGAACCTCGCGCGGGCGTCGCGCCCGAAACAGCCGGAGGCGCCGTCGTTCGTGAAGGAGATGGTCAGTTGGGGGGCGGGCCCGCGCGCGGGCATCAACCTCATCGTCGGGGCGAAGGCGCGGGCCATTCTGCACGGGCGGCTCCACGCGACCACGATGGACGTGACCGCCGTGGCCCTGCCCGTCCTGCGCCACCGCATCATCACGACGTTCAACGCGGAGGCCGCGGGCGTGACCAGCGACGAGATCGTGCACTCGCTCATCAAGGAGCTGAAGCCGAGGGAGACGCTGGACATCTAATAGTTAATAACTAATAGTTAATAGTTGGGGGAGACGACTATGAAAGACGATAGTGTGATACAGACGAAGAGCAAGGCATTTGCAATTCGGATTGTCCGTATGTACCAGTTTTTGACCGACAAGAAGAAGGAGTTTGTCCTCTCTAAACAAGTGTTGCGCAGTGGAACCAGTATCGGCGCGAACATCGCCGAAGCGAAATACGCTATCAGCAAAAAAGAGTTTGTCCAAAAACTACAATTCGCCCTGAAAGAATGTGCGGAAACTATTTTCTGGCTTGAGGTTCTCCATGAAACCGACTACCTGTCCAAACGTGAATTTGCTGCCATCTATCCTGAATGCGAGGAGCTTCTCCGTCTTCTGACCAGTAGCATCACCACCCTCAAACGTCAGGCTTAACGATTAACTATTAATTATTAACTATTAGCTATTAACTGTTATGTCGCCTGACTTACAAAACGTACCGCGCCACATGCGCTGGCTCCCGGGAGCAAGTACCGCGACGCTCGCGCGGCTGGAGCTGGTCGCGCGGAGCGTGATGGAGGGCTTCGTGTCCGGGCGGCACCGCAGCCCGCACAAGGGGTTCTCCGTGGAGTTCGCGGAGCACCGCCAGTACACGCCGGGCGATGACCTGCGCAACCTCGACTGGCGCGTGCTGGCGCGTAAGGACCGCTACTACATCAAGCAGTATGTCGAGGAGACGAACCTCCGCGCGACGATCCTGCTCGACGCGTCCGGCTCGATGGGCTACAGCGGGGAGCAGGCGGCGGTGTTCGAGGGGCGGCGGCTCTCGAAGCTGGAGTACGCGCAGTACATCGCCGCCGTGCTGTCCTACCTGCTCATCGGGCAGCAGGACGCCGTGGGGATGGTGACGTTCGACAGCGCGATCCGCAGCTACCTGCCCGCCCGCGCCCGCGCCAGCCAGGTCCGCGCCATCCTCGAGCAGATTGACGCGACCGCGGCGGGCAACGACACCGGGCTCGCGCCCGTGTTCCACGAGATCGCGGAGCGCATCCCGCGCCGGGGGCTGGTCATCGTCCTGAGCGACCTGTTCGGCGACACCGCCGAGCTGCTCAAAGCCCTCCACCACTTCCGTTACCGCAAGCACGAGGTCATCGTCCTGCACATCATGGCGGAGGAGGAGCTGTTTTTCCCGTTCGACTCGTTCACGGAGTTCATTGACCTGGAGTCGCCGCGCCATGTGGACGTGGACCCCAAGACGCTCCGCGCCAGCTACCTCGACCGCGTCCGCCGCTTCCTGAAGGAGATATCGGCGGGGTGCGGCGAGATCAGCGCAGACTACGTGCCGCTGTCCACCAAGACGCCGTTCGACAAGGCGCTCTCCGATTACCTCGCGCGCCGCCACAGGGGGGGGAAATAAAGATGATTTTTTTCTCGCAGAGACGCAGAGGCGCAGAGCAGTCCCGCAGGGACAGCACTTTATTAACCGTAGGTTTTAACCTACGGAACAAGACCACGCACACAACCAAGTCCCACAGGGACGACACTTCGCACAGAAAAGTGTCGTCCCTGCGGGACTTGTCGGAGAGGCTTCCCTGCCGTAGGCTAAAGCCTACGGTTAATAAAGTGTTGTCCCTGCGGGACTGTTTTGTGCCTTTGTGTGAGATTATCCGAAGCAAGGGCAAGGGGGGAGCCTACTAATGGAATTTTTCTCACCATGGATGTTGCTGGGGCTGGCGGCGGTTGCGGTGCCGGTGCTGATCCACCTGTTCAACCGCAAGTCGGCGAAGACCGTCAACTGGGGCGCGTTCATCTTCCTGCTGGACTCGATGGTCAGCCGGCGGCGGCGGATGCTCATCGAGGAGATGCTCCTGCTGGCGACGCGCTGCCTGCTGCTGGCGCTGCTGGCGCTGGCGCTCGCGCGCCCGTTCATCCAGGCCGCGTCGCGCGTGCCGTGGGTGGTGGTGCTGCCGATGATGCTGCTGGCGGTGACGTTCTTCGGGGTGAGCTTCGCGATGTGGCGTTACCCGAAATGGCGGCGGGGGCTGTTCGCGCTCTCCGTCCTGCTGGCGGCGATCGCGGGTGGGGTGGTCCTGCTGGAGCACCGCCTGAACCTGTCGCGTTTCGGGGCGGGGCTCCAGCGCGACGTGGTGCTGGTGATTGACGGGTCGTCGTCCATGACCATGCGGCAGGGGGCGGAGTCGAACTTCGACCGCGCGCGCACGGAGGCGGAGGCGTACATCAAGGGGGCGGACCGCGGCACGGCGTTCGGCATCCTCGTGGGGGGGCCCGTGGCGCAGGTCGTCATGCCGGCCCCCTCCGCCGACCGCCGCGAGCTGTTCAGCATCCTCGACGGCCTCCAGCCCGTGCAAGGCACCATGGACATCATGAACACGCTCAGCGCGGCGGCCGTCATGCTCGCGTCGGGCAACAACCCCTCCAAGCAGATCGTCATCGTCGGCGACGGCCAGGCGGCGGGCTGGCACCTCACCGCGCCGGAACGGTGGAGGGCGGCAAGAGAGGTGTTAAGGGGTTCAGGGGTTCAGGGGTCAAGGGATCCAGGGGTCAAGGGGTCAAGGGGTCAAGGGGTTCAGGAAACGGCTACCGTCGACGGCAATCGAATGCAATCGAATGCAATCGAAACCTTAACCCCTAATCCCCTTAACCCCTTAACCCCGATTGTCTGGCGCACCCTCCCCCTACCCCCCTCCGTCCGCAACGTCGGCATCGCGGACATCAGCCTCTCGCGCGAGATCGTCGGGACGGACCGCGAGGTCGGCATCCGCGTCACGCTCGCCAACACGGGCTCCGAAGCCGTCACGCCGGAGGCGGTGGTGTTGGAGATTAGGGGTCAAGGGGTCAAGGGGTCAAGGGATTCAGGTTCGGCTGCCCTCGACGGCAATCGAATGCAATCGAATGCAATCGAAACCTTAACCCCTAATCCCCTTAACCCCTTAACCCCTTCCCTCATCCTCACCAACCGCACCGTCCGCCAACTGGAGCCTGGCACGAGCCACACGGTCACGTTCCAGCACCAGTTCACGCAGGCGGGGGCCCAGCCCATCCGCGCGAGGGTCATCGCAAACGACGACCTGCCCGCGGACGACGCCATGACGCACGTCGTGCAGGTCGTGGAGGCCCTGCGCGTGCTGATCGTGGACGGCAACCCCGTCCCCCGCCCCCTCGACCGCGCCTCGGCATACCTCGCCCTGGCTCTGCGACCAGAAGTCCAGAAGTCGAGAAATCCAGAAGTCGAAAATTCCCCACTTCTCGACTCCTCGACTTCTGAACTTCGCGATTTTTTGATAGACCCGGAGGTGGTGGACCTCCCGGCCGTGGCGCGGCGGGAGGGGTTCACGGATTGCGCGGCGGTGATCCTCGCGGACGTGGGGGCCCTCCCGGAGCAGGCCGCCGAACGCCTCGCGCGGTTCGTCGCCAGCGGGGGGGGGCTGCTCATCGCGCCGGGGGCCCGGGCGCAGACGAACTTCTACAACGCGTGGGCCCTCGACGGCGAGCGCGTCACCCCCCTGCCCCTCCAGGCGTTCGCGCTCTCGCCCGAGACCAACCGCCCCTCGCTGAAGCCCGCCTCGTTCACCTACGACGCGCTGAGCAGCTTCCGCACGGGCAGCGACCTCGCGTCCGTGTCCGCCATGCGCCACTGGCGCATGGGGGAGGGGGAGTCGAGAAGTATAGAAGTTGAGAAGTTAAAAAATGGAGAAGTTGCAACTTCTAAACTTTTAGACTCCTCAACTTCTCAACTTCTCAACTTCTCCCACGTAGTGGCGAGTTTCGACAACGACGACCCGTTCCTCGCGGTCAGGCGTTTCGGGCGGGGGACGGTGATGCTCTCCGCCATCCCCTTCGACGCGACGGTCTCGGCGCTCCCCTCGCGCGGCAGCTTCCTCCCGCTCGTGCATGAGATCGTCTGCCACCTCGCCAACCCCTCCACCGCCGACCTCAACCTCCTGCCGCGCGAGGGCGCGACCCTCCACCTCGCGGGGGGGGGCATGGCTCGGAACGACCCGACCGCGCAGGGGCTGCAGGGGGTCTATTACTCCGGCACGGATTTCACGGGGCGGGCGTTCGGGCGCGTGGACGGCGCCATCGACTTCAGCTTCGACCGCACCCCCCCCGTCGCGCGGCTCGACTCCGACCGCTTCAGCGTCCGCTGGACCGGCTCGCTCACGTCGCGCCACAGCGAGGAGCACGAGATCTGGCTCGAGACGAACGCCCGCGCCACCCTCCGCGTCAACGGCAGGACCGCCGAGAACCGCCGCTACACGCTCCGCGCCGGGCAGCCCAACACGATCCTCATCGAGATGGC
>WRML01000168.1 GCA_009777165.1 Kiritimatiellota bacterium | reverse complement strand
ACCCAGGCCGCGTTCGACGCCTGGGCCGGGGCCCTCGACCCCGTCGGCGCGTGGTTCCTCGCCGTGCTCTTCCCCGGCTTCGCCAGCGAGGAGCAGCTGGCGGCCATCCGGGGCCCGGCGGAGCGGCAGGTCGGGGGCATCGTGCGCGGGGGGAGGGCCCCAAAGCCCATCGAGATCACCAACTTCCGCGTCGAGGACGCGTGCGCCACGCTCGAGGTCTCTTGGGACGAGACATACCCGTTACCGGGGGACGCGATTGATTTTTTCGGTATCCCGGATTTGTTGTTGCCGCATTGGCAGCGGGTGCTGGAACGCCCGTTGTCCCCAACCGAACTCGCGTCGAGAACCTGCGAGGTCAGCTTCGACTTGTCTGACTCACAATGGTTGCCTTCAGGATTTTTCTGTACCGCGAATAAGTGGGACAGCGATGGCGACGGTCTCTCTGACGCTATGGAAATTTTAGTCGTCGGCAGTGATCCGGACAAATGGAGCAGCATCGACGATGGGCTTCCAGACGGATGGAAATATTTCAACGGCTTCGATGTCTGGAATCCCAACGTCGCCATGGGGGATGATGATGGCGATGGCTTGCTGAACATCGAGGAATGGCTGCTAGGGACAGACCCGAACAATGAAGATACCGATGGCGACGGGTTGCCCGATAAGTTGGAAGTCCAAATCAGGACCGACCCTATAAATCCGGATACCGATGGCGACGGGCTCACAGATTACGAGGAATATGTCATCTATATGACCAATCCGCGCCAATATGATTACGATGGCGACGGTCTGTCCGACGGTCAGGAAATCGCGTTGGGGACAAGCCCGTTTGATAGTGATACGGATGGCGATGGCATCGGCGATTACCGGGAGGTTATGGAGCTTCACTCGAACCCGCTCTCCCGTGACACGGACGGCGACGGAATGGATGATTATTATGAGTACAGGTATCGCAACTACGGACTGAACATCCTCAACCCGTCGGATGCCGGGGATGACTGGGATGAAGACAACTTCTCCAATCTTTTTGAGTACACCTGGCGGTGGGCTCACATTACAAAAGCCTACTCGAACGTAGTCGTGAGCTACAAGATCGTCTTCACCTCGGCTGGACAATATCCCAGCCTAAGTGCGAACCTTTTGAGTGATTCGGGTAAATGGAGCATTTACGCGCTGGGAAGCCATCCGACGCTCTCCGCGCGGATGCGGATCCCCACCAGCACACAGATGAACAACACGAACATCGCCAAGCGGCTCTACTTCACATCCGTGCCGGGAATCTTTTTGACGGTGTGTCCCTCGATTCCCTGTCCAGCCCCATCATCATCCCGGACAGCGGCGGGAACAAAGAGTATGAGGTCACTGCCTCGCCGTCGGCGGTGGGAAAGACCGCCGATTTCTGGCTCGGCAACGACACGGGCAAGACGAACACCCTTCCGATGCATGTCCGTGTCCCGAAAGTCACGAAAGCCGAACTGACTGTATCCCAAAACCCGAACAGCTCTGTGCGGACAAACCTGGTCCCCGGCGTGACGGGAGTCCTCTGCGCACGCTCCGTTGACTCCCGCTTCGGCATGCCGCGCGTCACGTTGCTCCCCACGGTTGTGAATGACACGGATACTGGGCAACTCCTCTGGACTACGGATTTCCTGCTGGCGCGGGCGTCGGGCGCCACGAACGGCACATGGACGCTCAACTGGAGACGCTGGGACAGCGCATACAATGCCCGCCACGGAATCCCTGTCCCCCCCGGCCGCACGCGCATCGACGTGGGCATTGACTTCGATTTCGACGGCGAGCTCTCCGAGGAGGAGATCGCCCTCTCCTGCGACGTGTGCGTCCTGGAAGGCGCGCTCGTCCCCGACTACGACCGCAACGGGGAGATTGACGCGGACGACGCGGAGAAAGCCGCCACCAACGCGACGCTCCGCTTCTGGGTGAACAACGACAAGGACAACGGCGATGTCAGCGACGAAGGCACCTCCATCCCGGGGCAGAGCAACTCCAACTTCACGGACGCGATCGTCAACGGGCGCGACGACCTTGTTGACTTCTTCCCCGTCTGGCTCGACATGGGGCAGATCCTCGACGCCATCCCCGAGGACTCGGGCTACACCTACCGGCTGAGGTCCAGCTACGCCAACGCCGTCTGGACATCCCTGTCGCGCAACGAGGCCGGCAACTACCTGACCGCCGACATTGCCGGATGCGGGCCGCAACTCAACCAGAATTCCTATGAGGCTACGACCACCAACCTCAACGTCACCTGGGGCACCATCATCCCGGACGCGTTCCTCAACCTGATCCGGAGTGACCCAAACAAGGGGGTCGTCCTTCTCGAGGGGAGGTCCGCTGGGAGCGGCACGCTCACCCTGAATGTCTGCCGCGGCACGGTAACCGTCTGGACGACCAACATCGCCCAGCGCGTCTCGCAGGTCGAGGATATGTACAACCACATCAACCTGCGCCCTAGCGGTGGGCTCAGCACCTACACCAACACCCTCTCGACCCTCCCCTTCCCCAACAGCGAGAAGACCGTGGTGTACCTGCACGGCTTCCGCGTGGGCGCGCAGGAGGCGCGGGAATGGAACGCCAAGATGTTCAAGAAGCTCCACCAGGCCGGTTCCAACTCCCGCTTCTGCGGCATCACCTGGTGGGGCGACGAAATATGGATGGGGTCAAGCGGATTGAACTATCATGCGAATGCTGCCAACGCCTTTGCTGCGGCACCGAACCTGGCGACGCGCATGGCCGCCTTCCCCGGCAAGAAGGTCATGATTGCGCACAGCCTCGGCAACATGATGGTCAGCTCCGCCATCGCGGACCACAACATGAGCGCCGAACGCTACATCATGCTCAACGCCGCCATCGCGTCCGAGGCCTTTAACGGGAATCTGGCAAACGAAGACCCCTATGAGGCGGATAACTGGCTGGTACATGTGGGTTGGCAGTACTACGCCCCTCGTACATGGACCAGTACGCGCTACCAATTGTTCCTCGGTCTGCATGACGGTCTCAGCGGGCTGACGTGGCGCAACCGTTTCGCCAATGTGCGGAACCGTACGACAGTCTTCAACTACTTCGACTCCGAGGACGAGGTCTTTGAACTCTTGCCTGGAACGCCGGACGCGCTTGACGGAAATAACTTGAACCATCACGCATGGCAGAAGCAGGAACTATACAAGGGGCGTATGGGCACAGACCCCCTTGCGGGTTGGGCAGGCACAATGGAAACAGGCTGGGGTTTTTCGACATTCGGGCTGTTTGACTCTGTCCCGCGACTGCTTCCCTACACGGCTCATCAGGCGAACACGGCAAGCCTTGACCGGCTTCGTGAGGATCCTGTGCATCTGCACTACACTTCCTTTATGGTTTTCACAAACGACTTTACAGGCATCGGGATTGACAGTTATCTTTCCCGCGGCGTTCCCGCACTCTCCCCGGCAGTAGGAAACACAAGTGTAGCTGTGTTCGGAGAAGAAAGCAATAACTTTGATTTAGCAGAAAAGAAACAGGAATGGCCCCAGAACCGCCCGAACAACAAATACGAGGATCGCTGGCAGCACAGCGACATCCACAACGTGGCATACCGTTACACGCACAAGGCTTTCAAGGACATCGTTGACAAAGGAGGACTCAAATGAAAAAGAAACTGGTTTACGGGACTATCCTGACTCTGGTTATTTGCGCCGCATGGTTATTCAGAAACACCCATGCCCCCGTTGGAGGGCGAGAGTCCCCGCGAGCCGTCTCGTCAAAGCAGTCCCAATACATGCCCCCCCTCCCTCCCCCACCCCAAACGGACGACGAAGTGTCTGAGATACTCGCACGTTATCCTCCTCCTCCAAACGGTTATCCAACCCCCGATGGTACACCGCCGAGTTATCTGGCTTGGGAACAGATGCTGAATCCTGTGCGCGGTCCTGGGAGAAACCGTACCCGTGAAGAGGTGGGGGCAAAACTCAAAAGAGGGGTGAAGGCCAAGTTCAATCTCCGTGTCCTAGACTCCATGCGAACACCTGTCCCTGACGTGGATGTGGATGTCCAGTTTATAGCATGGGAGAACAATACATCTCACCAAGCGACGAGCGATGGGGATGGTCTCTGCTCGTTTGAAGGGGTGACGATGGCGTATGTGCTGATTAAAGCAACCAAGGATGGTTATTACACAACGAAATATCAACACTACTTTGATGTCGCTATGGCACCTTATAACTGCGTCAAGGACGGCCGCTGGCAACCGTGGGACGCAACGCTGGAGCTTGTCCTGAAGGAAAAGCGCAACCCTGCCGCGCTCTATGTCAAGTACAGGCGAGGCATAGTCCTTCCGAAAAAGGGAGTCCCCTATGGGTTTGACTTCGCAGTCGGGGATTTGGTCGAGCCGGACGGGAGAGGGAAAGTCGCCGACCTGATCTTCACTTACACTGCCGAAAATCGAAGCATTCAAGAATGTAACCGTGAACTGCGTGTCCAGACTGTCAACGGCGGCGGTCTCATACGGGACAAACGGGATAAGTGGAGTGAACTGCAAAGCTCCTACACTGCACCTGAAGCAGGGTATGAGCCTGAAATCGTTTTTCGATTGATCCAAATCCCTGGTAAAATTGTGGAAGACTCCAAATTGAAGCTGACGGAATACCTCCTGTTCGAGACGTACAGCCGTGGGGAGCAACCTTGTGTGGGAAAAATCTACGGCGAGATGTTGTTCGGCGAAACTTATCAAAATCCTGATGGGGGTAGCACAGGTTTCCTGTATTTCTTCAACCCCGTGCCGGGTGACCGCCGGATCGAGTCCGACCCCGACCGCAACCTCTTCGGCAGAAGCTCTGCGAATATCGAACGTCTGCCGTGACACGCAGGGACGAATCATGTTCTCACACAAAGCCACAACGGTCACAAAGTCTACCGCAGAATCCCCTTGGTGCCCTTCGTGCCTTTGTGTGAGAAAAGGAGGACTCAAATGAAACGCACGCTTATTTACGCATCTAGTACCTTGTAACATCTAAGTATTTATATTTGTTCCCCCCCCTTGCGTGTGGCGGGCGGCCTCTGGAGTGCGGCGGCTTGCCGCCGCTTTGCGTCGCGGGGGCTCGCCCCCGCGCAAGGACGCATGTATCCCCCCGTATCCCCCCCTGCGCGGGGACGGTTGTAGGGGCGGACCCATGTGTCCGCCTGGTCGCCGGCGCGCGGGGCGAGCCCCACGCGTGAAAGCGGCGGCGAGCCGCCGCACTCCAGAGGCCCCGCGGCGACCCCGCGGCGATTCCCGATTTTCCCGCTTGCGTCCGCAACGGGGAAGGCGTATCATGTGCCCATGGTTTTTAAAGGAGGATTATGATGCCATGCCCGGGTAAAGGTTTTGCCGTTCTGCCGCCCCTGCTGGTTGCGGCGCTGATGGCGGCGCTGACGCTGAACGCGCCGCCGCCGCCGGACAGGCCGCCGACAGTGAACGACGCCGCCCGGGCGGGGGTGCGGACCCAGGCCGAGTTCGACGCCTGGGCCGGGGCCCTCGACCCCGTCGGCGCGTGGTTCCTCGCCGTGCTCTTCCCCGGCTTCGCCAGCGAGGAGCAGCTGGCGGCCATCCGGGGCCCGGCGG
>WRML01000167.1 GCA_009777165.1 Kiritimatiellota bacterium | reverse complement strand
TTCGTGCATGTGCCGAGAAGGCGTAACCTTTGGAGTGCGGCGGCTCGCCGCCGCTTTTCGTCACGGGAGCTTGCTCCCGTGCGGGGGTGGTTGTAAGGGGGGGGCATGTGTCCGCTCGGTCGTCCGAGGACCGCATAGGGACGCAAAATGGAGGGCGAGCGTCCTCGCGAGTCGTATAAGGCTAAAAGCCCTCGTCAAAAAGGGGGGGGAAGGCGGGGGTGTAAAAATTTTCAAAAGAATTTTCAAAAGAATGTTTTTTTTTTGTTGTGTTGGGACGTGTGATGTGATATTTTGGTTTGTGTGTTAAAAATGGATTGGGTGTGTTTAACCGTTGATTGTTTTTTTTGGAGTGCTTGTTATGGCAAAATTCGCTTATATCGCTGTTGACGCCGCTGGGAAAGAGACGCGCGGGACCATCGAGGCGCCGAATCAGGCCCAGGCCGTGGCGAAGATCAGGAGCCAGAACCTGTTCCCGACCGCCATCGGCATGACAGGGGGGGATTCGTCGGGCGGCGGCAGCAAAGCGGCAGCCCCCACGGCAGGCGGGAAGAAGGCCGGGACAAAGAAAGCCGGGCTCTCGATGGAGATTAAGCTGCCGAAGTTCATGCGGGGGAAGGTGAAGCAGAAGGACCTGACCACGCTGACGCGGCAGCTGGCGACGCTGGTGGACGCGGGGCTGCCGCTGTTGCGTGGCCTGCACGTGCTGCAGCGGCAGACGCCAAACCCGGCGCTGAAGGAGGCGCTCACGGGGATGTGCGATGCCGTGGAGGGGGGGAGCACGTTCTCGGAGTCGCTCCAGAATTTTCCGAAGATTTTCAACAACCTCTATGTGAACATGGTGCGCGCAGGCGAGGCGGGCGGTGTGCTGGAGGTGGTCCTGAACCGTCTGGCGGAGTTCGCGGAGAAGGCGGAGAAGATCAAGAACAAGGTGAAGGGCGCGATGGTCTACCCGATCGTGGTGCTGTGCGCGGCGGTGGGCATCACGACGTTCCTGCTGTACGCGGTGATCCCCAAGTTCAAGGACATTTTCGACGACCTGTTGGAGGGCAAGGAGCTTCCCGCCGTCACGCTGTTCGTGATGAACGCGAGCGAGTTCGTGAAGAACAACGCGCCGCTGGTGGCGGGGATCATCGTGGGGATCATCATCCTCTTTAATCTGTTCGCGAAGATGAAGACCGGGGCGTTCATCCTGGACACGGTGAAGCTGCACATGCCGGTGTTCGGGACGCTGATCCGGCGCACGGCGATCGCGCGCATGATGCGCACGCTCGGGACGCTGCTGGCGTCGGGCGTGCCGGTGCTGCAGGCGCTGGTGATCGTGCGCGACACATCGGGCAACGCGGTGATCGCCAAGGCAATCCAGAACGTGCACGACAGCGTGAAGGAGGGCGAGAGCATGACCAACCCGCTGGCGGCGAGCAAGGTGTTCCCGCCGATGGTGATCTCCATGGTGGAGGTGGGCGAGGAGACGGGCGCCATCTCGGACATGCTCACGCGCGTGGCGGACACCTACGATGACGAGGTGGACAACGCGGTCGCGGGCCTGACGTCGGTCATCGAGCCGATGATGATCATGTTGCTGGCGGTCATCGTGGGCACGATTGTGGTCGCGATGTTCATGCCGATGATCAAGATCATCGAGGGCTTCGGCGGTGGCGCAGGTGGTGGTATCTCGTAACACGAGCGATAAGCTGGGGTGACTGGCGAATGGAGAGGCGGGTGTTTCCCGGAAAGGAGATGGTTATGAATAGGAATAGGAGACAAGCGTTTACGCTGATCGAGATGATGATCGTCATCTCCGTGATCACCATCCTGCTGATGGCGACGTTCAAGCTGTTCCGCGCGGCGGCGCATGCGAAGAAGGAAACAGAGACGAAGGCGAGGATGCAGCGCATCGAGAATGCCCTGTCCGGGTATTACGCGGCCTACGGGGAATACCCGCCGGTCCCGTTCTATGCAGACCTGAACCCTGACAACAACAGTACGGACCCTGACTCGAGGAACAATATCTCGAATAACTTGATCGAGCGTGCCAAGCATACGGCGCGTTATCTCCAGCCCGTCGCGTTCGAGTTCCCAACGCCGACCTACATGGACAAAGATATCCCCATCATCTTTAAGCCAGCTGATGTCCAGGCCGTCAATCAAGTGAGGCAGCAGATTGATGACGGCGCGAGTGACTGGAACAGCACGAAGGTGTTCAAGTTCGGCCTCATGTCGTTTCTGCTCCCGAAGCTGTCGGTTGTGGGGCTCCCTCCGAACACCTCGGCGGGGGAACAGGAGTACGGTGCGCCCCACATTGACCTTTTCGGGAAGGCCCAATGGCTCGTGCACAGCCCTGACCCCACGCGCAAGCCCGGGCCGGTTGCGGGCGACAATAAGTTCCTGGAACAGTTACGGAAACAGCAGGCGGCAGAGGAAGCGGCCTGCGCCAATTGGTTGCTGAATCTGGAGGGGACGGTCTCTGGCGGGGGAAGTGCCGTAGGTTCCATATTGAACATTAATGTCTGGACCGGGGGGACCCCGGGGGGACTTCACACGCGGACGATCTCCCTCATGAGCGGGGGGGATCGGCTCGTGGCGGTGTGGGTGGCCACCATCGTGGATGCATGGGACCGTCAGTTCTATTATTACTCGCCCCCCCCCTACCAGAGCTACCGCCTCTGGTCGGCGGGCCCGGACGGGAATACGTTCCCGCCGTGGATTGACCTGAATAATAGTAAGTATGCGTCTGAGAAGAAGACCATCGCCGGCTGGACGAAGGACGACATCGTCAGCGGAAGCTATTGAGCCACGGATGGCACAGATGAGGAGACTCCACGGATGACACAGAACACGAAAATCCACAGATTCAGGATCCGGCAGGATGGGTTCACGTTGCTGGAGATGTTGGTGATCATCGGGATTATCGGGATCCTGATGGCGGTGCTGTTGCCGTCGTATGGCTACATCCAGGAGGCTGCCCGCCAGTCGCGCGCCCAGACGCTGGTGCGAGACGCGGCAACCGCCCTGACGGCCTACGTGCAACGCGAGCGGGCGTGGCCCACCGAGATTTTGGACAGCGGGGGGTACCTCGACCACAAAGTCTGCAAAATCCTGCACGAGGCGGGGTTGTTTGACTCGACGGCGTACAATGGCGACAATCTCAACCTCGACAGCCTGGACCGGTTCGGGCTGCTGGACCCCTGGGGGCAGGCGTTTGTGAAGCGGAACCCGAAACTGCAGGATGTGAACAAGGAACTCGGGGATCCCCCACGTCCCCTCAAAAACCACCTCCTCCAGTTCCGGATTGACCGGAATTTCGACGGCAAGGTTAACGCGGACGACGGGTGGGGCCCCATTCCGTATGGGCAGATCGTGCGCGAGTCCGCCATTGTCTGGTCATGTGGGCCTGGCGGGTTGCAGACAAGCAGCGCGAAGAAGTATCTCAGCGGTCTTCGCTTGAGCTGGGCGCTGGAGAGGTAACGCAGGAAGGATCGGGCCAAACGGAGGTGAGAAATGAGAAGCGGCAAAAGAGGGTTCACGTTGATTGAGTTGTTGCTGGTGATCGCGGTGATGGCGGTCTTGGCGACGCTAGCACTCGGGGGTGTCATGGCCATCATCCGAAACACGCGCGAGAAGCGGATTGATTCCATGTGCAACTCGCTGGGTCTGGCATTGATGAGCTACCGCACACAGGAGGAGTGCTGGCCGATCCGGTTGGACCCCGGGCCGAACGCAACGACCGTGACCTTCCGCGAGGAAGAAAACGCGGAGGTGTTTAAGCCCCTCATTGACAAGAAGGGGTACCTGAGCGCGGCGGACTACCTGACGAAAATCAACGGGAGAGGAAAAACCGCGTCACTCCGTATGGCGATTGACGGCGTGGACGAGAAAGGGAAGCCTCTCCCCAACGGGAACAAACCCCTGGGATACCCGAACCCAAGGAATCCGGGGACGTTCCATTTCTTTAACGTCGTATTTAATCTCAGGACCGACTCGGTGAAGGTTACCCGGTCGCATTGATGGGCAACAGATGGGCATACCATGAAAACAGATTTTTCCAAAAAAGGTTTTTCGCTGCTTGAGCTGTTGGCGGTGATGGCGGTTCTCGCGATCCTCTCGACGCTGGCGGTCACGGGTTATTTCTCCGCCATCCGCGGGATGCTGAAGCAACGCTCGGCGACGGCGGTGAGCAACGCGCTGGTGCTGGCCCGCCAGCGCGCGTGCACGGAGGCGGTGAACACGGCGGTCGTCTGCTTCAATGTCTGGTCCGGCGGGGAGCAGGGCAAAACCGGGCTTGAGAAGTGGAAGGCCTGCATGCCCACCTATGTGGTGTGCAAGGCGATCGGCCAGTTCACGTATGTCCAAAGCCCTGGTGGCGCAGGCTTGCTGGGTGACGAGTTCGCGCCTCTGGACCGGATGTTCGGGATCAGCTCAAGCGTCGATTCGAATTTCACGCCGTTGCGCCTCTACAACCTGACGCGCGGCGGTTGGTCGGACGTGTCTGCGACGGTCACGCGGGAGGACTACAAGAATCAGCCCATCGAGAAGTTCCCGGCGACGGGCGCCAACTTCAGCAATGATGACGAGCGGAGGGTTCTGCTGTGTTTCCACGCGAAAGCGCCGGTCAACATGCCGGGCGGGTGGCAGGTCGGGGATGCCTACGGGGTGGCGGTCACCCCGATTGCGGTGCTGCCGAAAAGTATTTATTTCGGGAGTTCCTCCGGTGGCAAAGGCACCGCCGGATCGCTCCACCCGGACCAGGACACCAGCACGAGCTCCCGCATGATGCAGTTCATGTTCTACCCGGACGGGCGCGCGGAGCCCGGGAGGGTGGAGCTGCTCAGTCTGGAGCCCGATCTGACTCGCTTTAAGACTGTCGAGGTGCTTGCGGACGGCACGGTCAATATCAACAAATAACCCGTCAAGAGGTGGCGCATCACATGAATACGAAAAGGAAGAGAGGGTTTTCACTGATGGAGGTCAACGTCGCCGTGTTTGTCATGGCGACGGGGGTCCTCGCCATTGCGGCGTTGTTCCCGCTCGGGATGCGCGAAAGCATCCTGAGCCAGACGGATTTCAAGCAGGCGATGTTCGCTGATTATGTGCTGAACATCGCCGTGGCGGCCGCGTCCAGCACAAACCTGACGTGGCAGGAATGGCGCAGATGGGCAGACCAGTATCATACGCAGGGCAGGGAGGTGTTGGACAATGTGGGCAACGACGACTGCGTCCCGCCGTTCATCTGGACAACGGGGGACACGGGCACTGGCGGCAACTTGGCTGCCCGCATCAACGACTATGGCAGCTCCCAAAAGACAGGATTCCAGCACACAAGCAGTTCGCGGAACAAGACCTACGCGATTTATTGTGTCCTGGTCCCCGGCTTTTCAGACCAGACGATGGGCATCCTGGTGCGCTCGTTGGAGATGAACACGAAGAATATGTCCGATGACGAGATGAGGCGGCGCCTGGAGATCCAGCCCATCTATTATGCCGAGGCACGTTTCCAAGGGAGGCCGTAAGGAACCGATATGAATAGCCGATTTTTTTCTCGCAGGGGCACAGAGGCGCAGAACGGCGTGCGGACTTTCCAGTCCGCAAAGGGAAGCGCCGCACAATGC
>WRML01000166.1 GCA_009777165.1 Kiritimatiellota bacterium | reverse complement strand
ACCCATGGTCAGCAGCGGCGCGGTCGAGAGCGTCGTGAAGCCCTCATAGCGTACCTGTGCGCGGAAGACGGCGACCGCGTCCACGGACGTGACGAGCGGCGACGCTTTTGTCGCTTCGATGACCTCCGGGGGGATCATCAGCGTGGGGGCCCCCGGCACAAGCTCCTGGATGCCGAAGCCCTTGACGGCCGCCGCGCCCGCGCGGGCGGTCGAGACCCAGCAGTCGTAAGGGGCGGTCATCTCCTTTGCGAGGGAGGCGCGTTGCGAGAGCGTCGTGACGGCAAACCCGAGCGTCCACGTGAACAACGCCGTCGCCCCGAGGGCCCCCACCACGAGGGTCACGCTGCGGGCAAGACCGACGGAACGGGTATAGCGGAAAAAATTTCTCATGCCGTGTTAAACGCTGCCCGTCCGCGCGGGGTTCACCGGGACTATGGGACAACAACAGAAGAATTTTCTGCTTTTTGTCCTCCGCCAGTCAGTAGCTAGCGCAACGCGTGAACTACTGACTGGCGGGCCTGAGGTTCTCGACAAATGCCTGGAGGCGGGTCAGGAGGGAAGGGGCATAGGGGTCGGTCACGGGGGCAACCTCGATTTCCAACACGGGTAGGCTGGTCATGTGCGCCAACGCCAACAGCTCAAACGCGCAGTGGCTCGCGCCAGGGATGCGCGAGACGATGATGCCGTTCGCGTGAAGGCGTTCCGCATCTTGGACACACATTTGCATCCGTGCGGAGGTCGGGGCGGCCATGGGATCTTGCAACGCCATTTCCGCGAGGCACTGCAGAGGGGGGACGGTCTCGTCGAGCAGGGCGAGCGCGTGGGCGAACATGAAGTCCGTCCCGCATAACCGTCCCCCCGCGTCTTCCAGAATGTTCATCACCCGCAGATCCGCGACAGGGTTGATCCAGTAGACCGGTTTCCGCGTCTCGTCGGGCACAAGGGCATCGGACTCGTCGGCGAGCCGCGCCAGCACCTTTTCACAGAGGGCATAGTCGGAACAGTAGTGGATCGCCAGCATCTCGCAGATTAGACGTTCGAGGCTCGGCAGGTTCCCGTTGCGGATGCGCGACAGTGCCGTCCGCACACGATTGGATCGGCGGATGGCGTCGCGCAACTTGTCGTCGGTCATCGTTTCACCGAGGTGGGTTGAGAGCGTTTGGAGAACCCCCCTCAACCCGTGCTCGACGATGTCCCTCAGCGCGGCCGGCACGCGCCGCCCATTGGGCAGGGGGAGGGCGGGCTCATCGTTTTCGGCGTCGCGCACGTGGGGCATCTGCCAAAAGTGTATGTGGTGACCACGCTCGACGAGGCGTTGCACGATGGCTTTGAAATCGTCGCATATCGCCCCGGTGCTGCAGACGAGGAGGTCTGGAATCGGGAAGTGGCACTTGAGTTCAAACGCGCCGAGCATTGCCCGCACGGGACAGAACCCCTCCCCGATCCCCAGCGCGTCCGTCGCCTCCAACAGACACGTCTGCTGCTCCTTGAAGCACGGGAGCCACCACGCGCCATCGGGGTAGAAGGCGACCGCGTCCGCGAAGGCGTCCACCAGGATGGGGATTGTCCCCAAATCCTTCATCGCGCCGACAATCGTCTGGTGCGCCGCGCGCGCGTCGTGGAGGCGCTCTTCCTCGGTCATCAGGAAATTCCAGAGGTCGTGCGATGCCGGAGAGAGGTGGTACGCCAGCCTGGACAGGCGCACGTCGCCCATGTCCGCATGCCGCGCGATGGCGCCCTGATAGGCCGGCGGCAGACATGATGGGAACGGGAGGAGTGCGTCTAGCTCGGGGAGGGGGCCTTTGGTACTCGTTTTGAGTTGACCGTTTTTAGTGTTGAGAAAATACATTTTCGGTTCCCCTGCTGTTGTGGTTGTTTAAGGCAACGGCAGGGATACCGTCGGTCTGTTCAGCATCTCGCAGAACGCTTCGAGGCACGTGGCGCTGCGCGTGTCGGGGAAGGGTTGCCCTGTACGTTGCCCGTCTGTGACCCATTCCGTCACGGGCACGGGGACGACCTCCCGTATCCGCGCGAACGCGGCCCGCCAGAGGTCACACCACGTCGTGCGCACGACGACAAGCCCGTCGAGGTTGCGTTCCTCGATGAGTTGCGTCAGCCGTATGTAAAACAGATCGTTTGGGCGTTGGCAGATGTCGCCGACATCCTCTCCCCCCTCGCACCCCCACAGGCGGATGCCGATGCCATGCCTTTCAAAGAAGCGATGCACCAACGCGACATCCCCACAGAAATGTCCGCCGATGATGCCGATGTTGAAGGCTGACCAGGCAGGTTCTCCGAAATCGCTAGGCATCGTTTTTTGCGGACGGTTCGGAGAACAGTCCCTACTGGTCATACGTTCAACCCACCGCGCCAGCCGCGCCTTCTCGATGTCCAGCAACGCGCTGTCCGGCGTTGCGGGCAAGTCGAAGAGGAAGGTGCGCGCACTGTCGCCCAGCCATTCCGCGCCGCGCCGCATCTGGTCGCAAGATGTCGTCAGTACGATACCGTCAACGTCTTCCAGCAATGCGGGCAGGTAGGCGAGGTGGTCGCACATTCCCGCCCGCAGAGGGACGGGCGTGTACCGCGTGTAGTCGAACTGCCGTACGGTTTCCACACCGCACGGCGTCAGCCACGCGTCGGGAATGGCGTTGGAAAGGACTGCGATGCGTTTCATGAAAGCGTTGCGAATGGCGCGTTTCGAAACTAGCAACTCCCCGCGAAATAGGCTTGGACGATTTTCTTCGCTTTTGCCAGATTCTCGATGAAGAGCATCTCGTCGAGCACAGCCGTGTAGGCCTCCTCGCTAAAACCGAGCAGGCGGAACGCATCGTATGCCTGTTGCCCCGTGTACATCGCGAGGTAATGCCTTATGGAGGGGACGAAGTAGGGGGACACGCGCGTCTTGACCTTCTGGAACCCCGTCTTTGCAAGCAGCTTGGCGTAGTCCTCGACCGTCATCAGCGTCGGAAACTTCATGAACGTCATGAAGTGCTTCGCCTCGGCAGAGGTCAGCTTGTCGGTCGCCACCCAGTCGGAGAAGGCGACCCGCCCGTCCGGCTTCAGCGCACGTCTCGCCTGCGCGACAAGCTTGGGCTTGTCCAGCACATAGCACCATGCGTCCTCCCCCCAGACGAGGTCAACGGACGCCTCCTTGAGATGGGGCTGCGCCACATCGCCGAGGTGGAACTTGTACTGCGAGGGGGGGATGCCCGCCTGTGCCATGCGCTGTTTGCCGAGCGTGAGCTGCGCCTTCGTGAAGTCCACACCCGTGGCATGGCTCGCGCCGCACAGCTTCAGCAGGAACCGCATCCCCGCGCCGGAGCAACAGCAGAGGTCCGCCACCGTCATCCCCCCCCGCACGCCACCGAACGTCGCCAGTTCGATGGACGACGACATCCCGCCAATGTGGACTTGCTCGCCCATGATTAATTCCCAAAGCTGTCCTTCCGCCCCTGAATAAACCGCCTGGATCGCATCCGGCGTTACCTTCTTCAATGTGAACATGATGTTTCCCTTTCGTTGTGTCGTTGACCTTTCCCTCCCTCGGCAAGCGCGATCAGCGCCGCACCCAGGGCACCTGTGAACTGCGGCATCTCCGGTATGCGAAGGGGGCACCCGAGCACAGACTCAAGCTCCTCCTTCATGCCGTACACCTGGGCGACGCCGCCCGTGAAAATGAGATCCCCCTGAAGCCGCCCGCGTTCGCCCATCATCGCGACGACGCGCGTGGCGACCGCGCGCTGGACACCGCGCATGATGGCGGTGGGCGGGGCCCCCGTGGCGAGCAGCCCGATGACCTCCGTCTCCGCGAACACCACGCACATGCTGCTGACCGTCACGGGGGGGGGGGTGCCAGGCACGTCGCGCAGCGTCGCCAGCGACATGCCGAGGCGCACCGCCATCACTTCCAGGAACCGCCCCGTGCCGGCGGCGCAACGGTCGTTCATGACAAAGTCGTGCACGCGCCCTTGGCGGAGGCGGATGAACTTGCTGTCCTGACCGCCGATCTCGATGATGGCCCCGGCCCCGGGGTACAGCGACGCGCAGCCCCGCGCATGGCAGGTGATCTCCGTCACGGCGCGATCCGCGAACGCCAGCATATTCCGCGCATGGCCGGTTGCGATGCAACACCCGACCTCGGATACGTCGCACGTCGCGTCGAACAGTTCCTTTGCCGTGACCGCCGGCTGAACCGTCTGATCAACCACGGCGTGGCGGACAACCGTTCCATCCGCATCCACGGCAACCAGCTTGGTTGCCCGCGATCCCGCATCAATCCCGACATACATTCTCATACAGCTGTCATTCCTCGGTGACGACGCGGAAGCCGACATCAAACACGCGTTGCCAGGGGGGGTAGGCGACGCAGGTGCGGGGGGTGAGCTTGGAGGGGCGCGTCGCGAAGGACCCCCCCATGGCGATGGCGCGTCCGGCGGCGTCGAGGGTGGAGGTCCATTCCCAGACGTTGCCGAACACGTCGTAGAGGCCGAGCGCGTCGGGCCTGAACGTGCCGGGGGGGGAGGTGACGCGGTGGCCGTCGTCGAGCGTCATGTCGGCGGGGCGCCAGGGGAGGACCGCGTCAACGGGCAGGTTCCAGGGGGGGAGGTTGGCGACGCGGTTGAAGGACTTGTCCGCGAGATTGGCGTGGCCCGCGAGGCCGCCCCCCCCCATCCCGTCGAGGGCCCCCTGCGCGAAGTGGTGACGCTCGGCGGCGGTGGGGAGGCGGTGGCGTTTGCCCGTCTTTTTGCTGAGCCATTCGCAGTAGGCGGCCGCCCGCTCCTGCGAGACGCGCACGACGGGCAGGTCCGGGCCGTCCATGCGGAAGCCGCGCTCGGCGACGGAGAACTGGAGGTAGTCGCCGGTCTCGATGCCACTGAAATGCAGGGGGTCGAACTCGGCGTATTCGCGATTACTCACAAGCCGGGGGGCCGGCTTGTGAGGGGTCCAGGGGTTAAGGGGTCCAGGGGTTAAGGGAGGGGTTAAGGGGTTCAGGGGTTCAGGGGTTAAGGGAGGGATTAAGGGGGCAAGGGGTTCAGGGGTTAAGGTTTCGACTGCAATCGATTGCCATCGAGTGCTTTCGACGGCAATCGAATCCTTGACCCCTTGACCCCTTAACCCCTGAATCCCTTCCCCCCTTAACCCCTTAACCCCTTCCCCCCTTAACCCCTCATCCTCCGGATCCTCGTCAATCCCGGCGTAGCGGTTGAGGAGGTCACGGCGGCGCTGGGCGAGGGGCTTGACCTTGTCCTCGCCGACGATCTCGGTCCAGGTGCCATGGGCGGGGGTGTTGAGGTCAATCCAAGTGTTGAGGCGGTCCCACGATTCGGCGTCGAGCCTGACGCCGTTATGCCCCCCCTCGAGCATCCGCACGAGGTCGGTGGTGTTGGCGTGGAACTCGCAGGGGGTGAGCAGGTGCATGTCGCTCTCCATGGTGTGGCCGCGGACGTGCTTGCGCAGCTCGAGGTAGGCGGGGGGGAAGTGCGCGGCCTTGTATCCGCCATGCCCCTGATCCGGCAGGTCGGGGCGGAGGGTGAGGTCGGGGGCTCCCTTCTTGGTGCCGTCGTGGCACTTCACGCAGTGCTTGTCAAGCACGGGCTGGACCTCGCGGTTGAAGGAGAAGCCCCGGGGGGGGCCGTACCACGGCGTGATTTTCAGGGGGGGGGTGGGGGAAGTTCTAACGTTCTGAAGTTCTGAATTTCTAAAGTTAG
>WRML01000165.1 GCA_009777165.1 Kiritimatiellota bacterium | reverse complement strand
CCTTTGCGGCACGAACATCGTCAAGACCGCAAAGCAGCCGTGATACGTTTGCTGGAAACTGGCAACTGGAAACTCGAAACTAGACACCAACGGAGTCTTGATGTGTGTGCCCGGGCACTGGCGCATGGAGCAAGCTCCACGCGTGAAAGCGGCGGCGAGCCGCCGCACTCCAGAATGATCCACCCGCCGTGCGCAAGGGAAAAGCGGTGACACGCTGCGCGTTGCGCCCGCCCGGTATATCGTATCTCTCGTAACGATTTCCGGTAGCGTAAAAAAACGATGAAAAATTTGTGTTCCTTTGGTGAGAGAAAAACGGTATCATGGCTGTTTCAAACTGAAAAACGGTTGAGTGCTTGCGATGAAAAAAACGGTATGTTTAGTGGTGGCGTTACTGGGGGGGGCCTATCTCGGGGTCGCCCAGCGGATAGATGTCTTTAGTTATCTCCCGAATACGGATGCGGGGTCCCTGGAGTTCTCCGCTGAAGTGATCGAGGCGAGTGATCGGACGGGTTGGCTCACGCTGAGTGAGAACGTCAAGATCAAGACGGAGAGCCATGACCTGACGGCGGATCGGGCGAGCCTCAACCGCGAGAGCGGCGAGGTGGAGGCACATGGGAATGTCGTGATCCTGCAGACGGGCCTGGGGATGTGGACGGGGGATTCCATCACATACAATTACAAGACGGGGAAGGGGCTCGCGCGCGGGAGCGTGTTCCACTCGGACATGTTCACCGTGCATGCGCGGGAGATGACCCGCGCCGAGGACGGGCGTTTCCGGGCACAGGGTGTCGCGCTCACGACCTGCACGAATGCGCCGGGGGCGTGGCACTGGCATATCACGGGCGACACGTCGTTCAAAGAAAACGAGTCCATCAGCATCTACAATGCGGTGCCCTACCTCTTCGGCATCCCGTTCGCGTACCTGCCGTACTGGTACCGATCGCTGGACGGGGAGTACGGGCTGCGGCTCGTGCCGGGGTACACGTCAAGGTGGGGGGCGTTCGTGCTGGGGACCTATGCCTTCAACATCTATTCGGGTGAGCGCTCCGAGGGCGTGAAGCTGGACAGCATCACACGCATGGATTACCGTACGTTGCGGGGGGTCGGCGTGGGTGAGGCGATACGTTGGGACGCGAAACGGTTGGGGATCGGCGAGCTGGGCTTCTACCATCTCTGGGACGAGCAGCCGACCAAACGCCAGAAGGACGCGAACTGGATGTCCTCCATCCCCCACAACCGTTACCGCATACGCCTCCAGCATGAGGCGGATCTGACGCCGCGCGACCAGCTCGTCGTCCGGGGTCTCTATGTCAGTGACTCGCAGATCCAGCACGATTTCTTTGAGCAGGACAACCGCGAGGAGAGTATCCCCGTCAATATCGCGTCGCTGGAGCACCGCGAGCTTGCGTGGTCGGGAGGCGTGCTGGTGAGCGGCCCGCTGAATGATTTCTACAGCGGCGTGGCGCGATTGCCGGAGGCGTGGGTGAATGTTGTGCCGCAACCCATTTGGGGCACGGGCTTCATCTACGAGGGGCAGACACGCGCGGGATACCTGGAGCGCTCGGCGGCATACTACGACCGCGCGCGCGACCCCATCTTCTCGTACTACCCCGGCCCTTGGGCGAATTACGAGACGGTCCGCGCAACCACCGCGCACCGGGTCACCTACCCGTTTAAATTGTTCGACGCGCTGAGCGTCGTGCCGCGCGTGGGGTACCAGGGTTCGTTCTACACATCCTCCTACCAGGAGGACAGCGTGTTCCGCCACACGGTTGACGTGGGGGCCACCGTGTCCATGCGCGCGACGGGTGACTGGGGTAATGGCTGGCGGCACACCTTCGAGCCGTACATTGACTACAGTTGGCAGCCGTCTTACTGGAATGCCGACCGGGGCGGGAAGCTGTATCTGTTCGACCGCACCGAGCGCGCGTTTGAATGGCAGGATCAGTTCGGTATGGACGGGGTCTGGTTGCCCTACAATTGGCACGGGTTCCGTCCGGGCGTGCGTAACGTGATCCAGTCACGCGGCGGCGCGTCCGGGAGGCCGCGCACGTTCTTCGACTGGGACGTGTATGGTGCGGTCCAGTTGGATTCGCCAGACGGTGACGTGGTGCCGAATGTCGCAGAGGATGGCCTCTGCCTTGTTGGCACGAAGGTGCTGTTCCACCCGATTGAGAAACTGACGTTGAGGGCCGTCGGCGAGTGGGACACGAAGCGCGACATCATGGCGTATGTTGACCTCGGCGCATATTACCGGATGGACGAGCATTTCAGCGTCGGGGGGGGGTACCTCAAACGCGACCACGACCTGTACGACTTCGACAAGTCGCCTGTCACGAAATGGAACTACGTGAACAATGAGGTGCTCTACGGTGGGTTCGTCCATGACGTCAACGACAAGTGGACGTGGAGTCTGTACGCCCGTTACGACATCAACGACCACTCGGTGGACGAGGTCGGCGGTTATGTCCAGTATGGCCTGGACTGCATCATCTTCCAGTTGCGCTCGTTCTACCGCCCCTCCTTCACGCGGATTGATGGCACCGACCGTGACTCCGACTACCGCGTGGCATTCACCATGTGGCTCCGCGCCGAAGGGCGCAGGGCGAAGGAAGAGTGGTTAAACTGGTAGCCGACACGCCGTCAACGCACAAGAGGAACAGAACGACGCTTCAACGAATAATGAGCAACAGGTTGTTGCAATGGAAGGCAAAAGGAAGTAAACTTGCTTCATCCATTCATAACGGAAAGGGGAATCATGAGGACGGTGACACGTAGGACGTTTCTGGAAATGAGTGCGGCGACAGGGGTTGCTGCGTTGACGGGCATGGCGCAGACGGACATCAGGCCGTCGCGTGCGGTACGCATCCGTAAGCCGGAGGAGAAGATCAACATGGCGTTCATCGGCTCGGGGGGCCGGGGGAGCGACAACCTCCATGCGTTCTATGAGCTGGGCGAGAACATCGTTGCGCTCTGCGATGTTGACAGGGGCCGTCTGAACGGCTCGGTCAACAAGGTCAAGGAGCGTTGCCCGGAGGTACGGGCCTATCAGGACTACCGCGAGTTGCTGGCGAAGGAGGGTGATCTCGACGCGGTCGTCGTTTCCACGCCAGACCACATGCATGCGATGTGCGCGATTGCGGCGATGAAGCAGGGTTGCCACGTCTACGTCGAGAAGCCGCTCGTGCGCACGGTGTGGGAGTGCCGCCGCTTCGGGGAGGTCGCGAAGGCCTGCGGCGTGTTCACGCAGATGGGCAACAACGGCAACGGGTCGAACGACCAGCGCCGTAACATCGAGGTCCTTCAGTCCGACGTGCTGGGCGAGATCTCCGACATCCATGTATCCACCGACCGCCCGATCTGGCCGCAAGGGCTCGACCGCCCTGAGGGCGAGGATCCGATCCCCGAGTCGCTGAATTGGGACCTGTTCATTGGCAACGCGCCGATGCGCCCGTTCAAGAAAGACGTGTACCACCCGTTCAAGTGGCGCGGTTGGTTCGACTTCGGCACGGGTGCGATGGGGGACATCGCCTGTCACAGCATGAGTTTTTTCTTCCGAGGCCTCGGCCTGCGCGAGACGCTCGCCGTCGAGACCATCAAGAGCACGCCGAAAGTCAAGGAGACCTACCCCGCCGCCACGACTGTCAAAGTCACCGTAAGGAGGGGGGGGCAGGAGAAACCCGTCACCATCTACTGGCATGACGGCAACACACGGCCCGCGGCTGATATGCTGCCCGACAAGATCAAGGCAAACTACGGCGAGGCGCCCGGCGGCACCCTCATCATCGGTAAGGATGCGATGTACGTCAACAACGCGATCTCGCTCGCGGATGAGGAGAAGTTCCGGGGCATCGGTCAGCACGCCGCGACCAAGGATTTGCCGCAGACGTTGCCGCGCGTCAAGAACCACCACTGGGAGTTCGTGGAGGCCATCCGCGGTGGGAAGGGTCGCCCGTTGTCGGACTACGACCATTCGGTACCGCTCACCGAGATGGTTCTACTCGGGTGTATCTCGCAGCAAGTCGAAGGCGAGTTGAAGTGGGATGCGCAGGCCGGGTGCTTTACCAACAGTGACACCGCAAACAACCTGCTCAAACCGAAACTGCGCAGCGGCTGGGAGATTTGAACGGGGACGGCAATCCCCCCCCTGGATCCCTTTTAGCGTGTCTGCGAGGTTTTCAGCCCTTAGGCTCGTGAGGGGACGTAGGGGACGAAGAGGACGGAGGGCTGGCAAACCCCTTTTATAGTTAATTCCGTTGAAAGTCATTCCATTTTTAACCACAATGGACACAATGGTTTTCACAATAGACACTAAAGATACAAGAGGCAATCGTGTCCATTGTGCATTCTATTGTGGTTAAAAAACGTATCGCGACAACATCTCGTCAAGGGATGTCAGAATGGAACACGTTTAAAGTGATTTTGAGCATTTATAGAAATGGTGTATCCGCAAAACGGAGTGCGGACATTCCTGTCCGCTCAATAGAATAGGGCGGGTTGGAAAACCCGTACTCCTGTCCAATGGATACACCATTTCTTTAAATGTTCTAGTAAAGGTGACTTGTCTATAAAACCGTTCGTGTACATTCGTGCCATTCGATGACAATTTTTTCTCTACGGTCTCGACATGAAAACGGGCAATGAGGTCATCTCTTACATCCCGTCAAGGGATGTGTCTCTCGATAGAAAACCGATCTCCCTCCTTGTCCACATTTCCATTTTCCAACAAATCTTCCGCTAACATTTTTGCCTGTTGGATCACAGTGTCCACCGCTTTTTCTTGCAGATCGGGCGGATAGCCGAATTTTCGCAAAATGCGCCGTATGTTTCGGCGCAGGGTTGCCTGTACACTTTCTTTTATGGTCCAATCAATCGTAGTGCTGTTGCGAACGGTTGACAATAATTCTTGTGCAATATGTTTTAGAATTTCATCACCAAGTATGGCTACGGCGCTGTTGTTGACTTCCAATGCTGTGTAAAAAGCATATTCCCTGTAATCCAATCCTAATTGTTCGCCTCGGCGGTCGGCTTCCTTCATTTGCTCGGCAAAGGGAATGAGCACTTTTTCTAAAAACGCTACGGTGTCAATCATTCCGTTGTGGTAGCGGTTGATGGCGTCTTCGAGCATCTCGGAAAACTTTTTGCTTTCGACCAAGTTGATTTTACTCCGTTGCTTGATTTCCTCTTTCAACAGTTTTTTCAGCAATTCTACCGCCAAATTCTTTTGCGGCAGGTCTTTGAGTTCTTGTAAAAAGTGTTCGTCTAAAATAGCAATGTCGGGCTTTTTCAAACCTGCGGCATCGAAAATATCAATGACATTGTCGGCGGTGATTGCGTCGGAAACGATTTGCTTGATTGCCGTTTCCATCTCCTCGTCTGTTTTGCCGCCTTCGTTTCGGTCGGATATTTTTACCAACCGCGCCTTTATTGCTTGAAACAATGCCACGTCATCGCGAATAGCCAACGCTTTTTCGTGTGGGACAGAAATGGCAAACGCTTTAAGCAAGTTTTGCGTATTGTCCACAAAACTTTGTTCGCCGTTTTCCTGACTGAAAATATAATCAACAATGACCGGAACAAACTTCAATTTTTCTTCGGGTGTGAGCGTAAAGAATTTGCGCCAGTCGAAATGCCGCAATTGGTTGTCTATCGCTTCGTGCAGTTCGAGCATTTTTGCTACTGCCAACTCTTGGTCAAGTGTTGGTTTACCCTCGCCTCCACTTGCGGTGTAATCGGCAAGAGCGTTTTTCAGTTCTTGCGCAATTC
>WRML01000164.1 GCA_009777165.1 Kiritimatiellota bacterium | reverse complement strand
TGAGGACAAAGGGCTCTCCAACGACGAGATCGGAATCTGTACGCACCTGATCCGTATCCCTGTCCACCCCAACTACATCTCGCTCAACTTGGCCCAGGCAGTGCTGCTGTGCTGTTACGAGTTGTACGGAGCCCTTGGCACTTACGAGGCGCCTGTCGAAAAATCCCCCCCCGCCCAAGTGTCGCAGAAACTGAAGCTGCTGGAGAAATGGCGCGAGATGCTCTTGGCGATCGGATTCATGAAAGCGGACAAGGCCGACCACATGATGAAGGGCATCCAGCGGATCTTCTCACGCGGGACCTTCTCCGAAGATGATGTCGCCATTATGATGGGCGTCGCACGCCAAGCCGACTGGGCCGCGAAAAACGAAAGGCCTCCATTCCGCGCACCGGAACGGGGTAGGGGCGAGTGTCCCGTGAGCCCTCATCACGCTTAGGCCTCGCGGGAGGCTCGTCCCTGCCAGTGGCATCGCACCAAACGCCCGTCCCGTTCTTCAAGCACGGGAACTCGCGCGGCGCATTCGGGCGTCGCGTGTGGGCAACGGTCATGGAAACGGCAGCCGCTGGGGAAATGACCGGCAAGGGGGACGTGCCCGCTGATGGCGTGCAGGCGTTTGCCGCGGGTCGCGAACGAGGGCATGGCGTTGAGGAGCGCGATGGAGTAGGGGTGTCGGGGGGCATCGAAAAACGCTACCGCCTCGGCTTGCTCGACGAGTTGCCCGGCGTACATCACGGCGACGTGCGTCGCCATCTGCGAGATGACGCCCATGTCGTGCGTGATGAGCAAGATACCGCTGTTCTTGCTGTGGAGCTTGCGCATGAGTTCGAGGATCTGCGCCTGGATGGTGACGTCGAGCGCGGTGGTGGGCTCGTCGGCGATGATGAGGTCCGGCTCCAGCACCAGCGCCATCGCGATCATCACGCGTTGGCGCATACCGCCCGACAGCTCGTGCGGATAGGCAAGCGCGCGTACGGCGGGGTCGGGGATGCCGACGCGCCTGAGCCACTCGATTGCGGTCTCGCGGGCAGATGCGGCGGAGACGTTGCGGTGAAGATGAATCACCTCTTCGATCTGCCTGCCGATGCGGTGGAGCGGCGAGAGTGAGGAGAGGGGGTCTTGGAAAATCACGCCGATTTTCGCGCCACGGATTTCGCGTAATTCGGGAAGCGGAAGGGTCAGGATGTCCTTGCCGTCGAACAGAACCTGCCCTTGCGTGATACGCGCGGGGGGCATGGGCAACAGCCGTGGGACACTCATGGCGGTGGCGGATTTGCCGCAACCGGATTCACCGACAATGCCGACAATCTGCCCGCGGCCGAGCGCCAGCGATACGCCGTCCACCGCACGGGCAATCTGCCCGTCGGTCTCGAATTGCACATGGAGGTTTTTGATTTCAAGTAGCATAGGATAAGCAAAGGCCGTTGAAGAACTAATGCGCACCCGTTAGGATACACAAGGGAGTAAGAAGGATACGAACAGAGACGAGAACAACATCGGCGGCGACGGCTCCCACAAAAACAACTGGAAGGGCAATCATACTTAACGTTGAGCGGGGATACGTTTGATCCGTGGTTATGCCGATTGCGTAAGGGTTGTTGGGATCGCGCGGATTCTTCATATAAACACAGCGCCAATCAAAGGCCATGTCTTGCCCGGATTCGACAAACCGTTCCTGACCCCACCACACGCAGTCTTCATCCGGAAGCAGCCGTTTGATTTCGGGGTATTCAAAAGCTACGGCAGGAAGATATCCATCGTTCACCTCTTTGGAAATGATTTCCCCATCTTTCAAGTCGATCAGGGTATACGCCGGGAATTGGCGCTTGGATTGAAAAAGCACGTTGGGCTCTACGGTTTTTTTGCCTAGGATATAGAGTCGTGTCGTATCGCCGAACACAGGGCCTCTGCTATTGGAAAGGTAAAACCGTTCTTCTGTTTTGCCATAGTCGGTAACTACCCACTGGGTGGCGCAGCCCTGCACGCAACTGATGGCCGCGGGAAACAGAAACAATTTTACAAGGCTTGCACAAGAACGCATCATTTCATTTCCTTTTCACGGCAATCCATTTCCGAAGCATTGAACGTATGACCTAACACCTCATTGATGCCGTCAGTTTAACAGATTCCGTTTTCCCTGTAAACAGGTTTCGTCTACTTGACATAATACCTGTTATGCGACGTGAAGCAGTTGGGTGAGGGAGGTGAATGGAGTGTGGTGGCTTGCCGTCGCTTTTCGTCACGGGGGGTCCCCCCGTATGGCGGCAGCAGGGGGGCCCCTTTCGCTCGCCGACTTGTCGTTGGCAAGCCCACACACTCCAGATCCCTTCACCTCCATCGGTTGTGCGACCAGAGGTATTGTTCGGGGTAACGGCGGATGAGGTTGCCGAGGCGCGTATTCATCTCGGCGAGGAGAGCCTCGATGTCCTTGTCTTTATCGCCCGTGGGCGTGAAGCGGATTGGGGGCTCGGCGATCATCCTGTATTTGAAGAGGCCGTCGCGGAGGATGGCGCCGACGACGATGGGCATTCCGGTGGCGAGATGGATGCGCGCGGGGGAGGTATGCGTGTAGGCCGGGCGGCCGAGGAAATCCACCCGCACGCCATGTCTCGCCCCGGCGTGCTGGTCCATCACGATGGTCAGCGCGCCCTTCTGCTCCAACCAGAGCTTGATGAAGCCGGATGTGAAGCCCTGTGACTTCGGGATGACGGTGATGTTGCCCCGGAAGTGTTTCGCCTTCAGGAAACGCTCGACGATGGGGTTGTTCAGGGTGCGGGCGATAGTCAGCATGGGGCGGGTGAACGGGATGATCGTGACGGCGGCTTCCCACGCGCCATGATGCCCGGTGAGCAGTATCATCGGCGTGTCCGTCTGTTCCATCAGGAGATCCCAACCGTCCGCCTTGTCCCCCTCCAGAACGACGTGCTCGCGCCAGTTCTCGGCGGTGACGACCAACGGCACCTTCATGGACTCGCAGATGTGCCCGGCGAAATGCGCGAACGAGTGCCGTGCGATACGGTCCGCCTCGTCCTGGTCGCTCGTGATTTTCGCTTGGAGGATATTGTCCATGGCGATCCTGCGCCGTTTGCGGAAAAGGGGGTAAGTGAAACGCCCCAACCCGAACCCCAGCGAATACGCCTTCGAGGCGGGAATCAGTCCGTAAAGGAAAATCGCAAAACGGACAAACAAATACTGGATGAACCAGCCGGTCGAGCGCAATACGTTCATGCGGGGTGAAAATATACCAAAACGCGGCGGGATTTCACAGTGCGATTTTCGGCGATTTTCATTTTTCCGGTTTCCGATAGCATTTTAATTTGAAGTTGACACCGGAACATTAGGAAAACAATGTCACTCGTTTCACACAGAGCCACAGAGACACAGAGGATTTCTTAAAAATATGCCTAATGTGCCTCGAGCCAGTTGTCGCCAATGCCGATGCTGACGTCGAGGGGGATGCCGATGTCGAGGACGGAGGTCATGGCGCGTTGCACGAGTGCGCGGACAGGCTCGACTTCGGTGCGCGGGACGTCGAACAGAAGCTCGTCGTGGATTTGCAGGACCATGCGCGTCTTCAGGCGTTGCGCGTTCAGCTCGCGGTGGACGCGGATCATCGCCAGTTTGATGAGGTCGGCGGCGGTGCCTTGCACCGGGGTGTTGATGGCGTTGCGTTCCGCCGCCTGGCGCGAGGTGGCGTTGCGTGAATTGATATCGCGCAGGAATCGCCGCCGCCCGAGCAGGGTCTCGGCGTAGCCTTTGTCCCGCGCGTCCTGAATCGCTTTCTCCATGTAGGTCTTCACGCCGGGATATTGCGCGAAGTAAACCTCGATCAGTTCCGCCGCCTGTTTGCGCGGTACGCCGAGGCGTTGCGCCAGCCCGAACGCGGAGATGCCGTAGATGATGCCGAAGTTCACCATCTTGCAGGCGGAGCGCATCTCGGGGGTCACAAATTCTTTCATCACGCCGTACACGCGCATGGCGGTCTCCGTGTGGATGTCCGCCCCGCGCCCGAACGCTTCGGTCATGCCGTTGTCGCGGCTCAACGCCGCCATCACGCGCAGCTCGATCTGCGAGTAGTCGGCGGACATCAGCACGTGGTCGGCATCACGCGCGACGAACGCCTCGCGGATGCGCTGTCCGCGCTCGGTGCGCACGGGGATGTTCTGCAGGTTGGGGTCTGCGGACGACAGCCGCCCGGTCTCCGTGAGCGCCTGTGCGAACGTCGTATGCACGCGCCCCGTGACAGGGTCAATGCACTGGGGGAGCTTGTCCACATACGTGGACTTCAGCTTGGCGCAGGTGCGATGCTCGAGGATGAGCGGCACGATCGGGTGGCGGTCTTGTATCCGCACCAGCACGTCCTCGCTCGTGGCGTACTGACCCGTCGCCGTGCGCGCGGCGTCCGGGTCCAGCTTCAGGTGCCCGAACAATATCTCGCCCAGTTGCTTGGGCGACGACGGGTTGAAGTTACCGCCGCCAAGCTCGCGGACGTTGATCTCGAGGTCGAGCAGTTCGCGGTCTAGCACCTGCCCGTACACGCGGAGGGCGTCGGCGTTGATGCGCACGCCCTCGCTCTCCATGTCGAGCAGCACGGGGACCAGCGGCTCCTCGCACGTCTCCAGCGCGTTCAGGCATCCGGCATCCTGCGCCGCCTTGCGCAACACGCGGTCGAGCTGGAGCGTCACGTCCGCATCCTCCGCCGCGTAGTCGCAAATCTCCTCCGGCGCGAGCTCGCCCATGTTGAGTTGCTCGACGCCTTTCTTGCGCTCGCCGATGAGGTCGGTAATCGGAATCGGGCTGTAGTTCAGGTACTGCCGCGCGAGGTAGTCCATGCCGTGGCGATCCGCCGCGTCCACCACATAATGCGCCAACATGCTGTCGCGCACCTCGCCGCGCACCTCGATGCCGTACTGCCGCAGAAAGCCCAAGTCGAACTTCGTGTTGTGCCCGATTTTGATTTTGAAGGGGTCCCCGAAGAGCGGCTGGAAACGCGCCAGCAACGCCCGCGCCTCGTCGCGCTCCACGGGCAACGGGACGTACCACGCCTTGCCCGGCGCGGTCGAGAACGACATCCCCACGAGACGGTCGCGACGCGGGTTCAGCCCTGTCGTCTCCGTGTCGAACGACCACTCCCCCGCCGCGTCCAGCGCATCCAGCAGCGACGCGATCTCCGCCTCCTCCTTTGCGCAGACGTAGGTGTGCGGAACGGAAGACAAGTCAGAAGTATGAGGTATGAAGTCAGATGTACCTTCACCTCTGACTTCTGATATCTGACTTTTGACTTTCGTCTCGAACGCCTCGCCCAGCACACGCCGCCCCATCGTGTTAAGCTCATACTTCTTCAGCACATTCCGCAGCACGTCCGTGTCGAACTCACGGCGGGCGAGGTCATCGAGGTCAACGTCAACCGGCACATCCGTGCGGATGGCGGCGAGGAAGCGGCTTTGCCGCGCCGACTCCGCCCCCCCCGCGACCTTCTCCGCCAGCTTGCCCTTCAGGTCCGCCGCGTGAGCAATGATGTTCTCGATGCTCCCGTACTCCGCGAGGAGCGCGGTCGCCGTCTTCTCGCCCACCCCCCGTATGCCTGGGATGTTGTCCGACGCATCCCCCGCCAGCCCGAGAAAATCAATCATCTGCGACGGCGACGAAAGCTGCCAATGCTCGCACACCCCCCTCTCGTCATAGACCTCCGCCGCCCCCCCCCCCTTGCCCGGCCGGAACAGAAACGTCCAGGGCCCCACCCGTTGCCGGCCGCCCCCCTCCCCCGCGCCCCGGGCCCGCGCCCCC
>WRML01000163.1 GCA_009777165.1 Kiritimatiellota bacterium | reverse complement strand
AAAGAGATAGCCTGTCTTTTCAAAGTCGTTGAGTGTCAAGGATGCGGGCACATCATAAACGTGCAAGGAGACGGGTGTGTCCCCGCTTGTGTGCCCGTCGCCGCGGTAGGTCACGGTGTAACTGATGGGCTCCCATACTGCGAAAAGCTCGACCACCCCCCCGTCCTGATCCGTCAGGTTGGTGACCAGCTGACCGTCATCATACACGATGGTATCATACTCATTCGTCCATCCTGCGAAGGTGTAGCCCGTCATTGAAAATCCGCAAAGCGTCAAGTTCTGTGGCACGTCGTAAATGTGATTTGAAAGGGGGGTTGTCCCGGTCGCGCCGTTGTCGTTGTAAATGACGGTGTACTGGTTCGTCGTCCACTGCGCGTAGAGTGTGTGCGGGCCGTCGTTCGTGACAATCGTTGTGTCAAAGACCGGTGTGCCGCCCGTCGGGTCGTCAAACCATCCTTGGAATGTGTACCCCGTGCGGTTCACATCCGCCAGCGTTCCGTACGCCAACCCCTGCGTCACGACCATGTTGGTAGGCGTTGGCACCCCCCCCTGCCCATCAAACGTGACCAGGCACTCAACCGGGACATACTCATACGCGCCCATGTCAATCGTCCCGAACTGGAAACGCGGATTCCCGGCAAGGTCCAGTGCCCAGTCAACATACGCGTTGAATCCCGTGTCCTTACACGGCGATGTCACCTGCAAGCGGAAATCGCCATTCGCCGCATCCATGAACAGCGGATCCGTATCAATGTTTCCAGGCCCCCCGGGCGGCAGAGTCGTACAGGAATAACTGAATGATGCCCCCCCCACATGGTCGTCCGCAAGGTTCCCCCAGACGATACAATTGAACAGTGTGCCGCCCGCCGCCCCGCTGCCGGAGGTCGCCGTGTTCCCCCACACGGTGCAGTTGATCAGCGTGCCGCCCGACGACCCGCCGCCATTGGATGCCGCGTTCCCCGTCACCAGGCAGTTGTGCAGGCCGCCGCCCGCCGCCCCGCCGCCATTGTTGACCGCCGTATTCCCCGACAGAGTGCAGTGATACAACGTGCTATTGTATGCCCCGCCGCCGTTGATGAATGCCGTGTTATTCGTCAGCGTGCAGTTGATCAACTTGCCCTCATACGCCCCACCACCGTTGTCGGCCGTATTCCCGGTCAGTGTGCAATCCGTCAATGTGCCGTTAAACGCCCCGCCGCCGTTGGTTGCCGCCGTGTTCCCCGACAGCTCGCATCCGTTCAGCGTGCTGTTATACGCCCCCCCGCCAACGGCTGCCGTGTTATGCGTCAGCGTGCAGCCGTTCAAGACACCGTAATACGCTCCGCCGCCCCAAGCCGCCGCCGTGTTGTTCGACAGCACGCAATCAATCAGCGTGCCGCCCAACGACCCGCCGCCGTTGCCGTTCTCAAGCGTGTACACCGGGTGGGTACCGTTACCGCCCGTCAGCGTGAACCCCATCAGCACCGTGTTGGTCGGCGACCCCGGTCCCACGGCGGCAAGCGTCGCGCAACGCATCACCCCCCCGCCGTCAATGATGGTATGTTCCGCGCCGTGAATGCCCAGAATCTTGATGGTACGGTTCGTTGACGCGAAAGGTTCATACATGCCTCTGAAGACGTGAATCTCAAACCCCGCGGGGGCTATATTAACCGCCGCCTGGATGGTCTTTTTCGCGGTTGCCCAAGTGTACCCGTTTCCGGTGTCGTCCGGTTGGGCTGCGTTCACATACAGGACGTAGGGCGTATAGTCCCAACGCGCATAAAGCGTATGGGGGGTTGCCGCCGTCATGGGGCTTCCGTTCGGTATCAGGACACCTCCGGGAGGATCCGTGGACAGATATCTGTACCAGCCGACAAACCGATAGTCCGTGCGGATCGGGTCAAACGGGAAAACATACGGTTCATCGTAGGTCTGCTCTATACCCTGAGGGGGAGGATAACCATCGGGACCGGCATCGAAGATGACCATGTACGTCTTTGCCGTCCACTGCGCATAGAGCGTGTCTGGGCTAGTGTCCGTGACAAAATCAGTACCGACGACCTCCGTGCCGTTGGTTGCCTCCGTGAACCACCCGACGAATGTGTATCCCGTGCGCTCCGGTATGGGCATCAACGACGTGGGTGTGTCGTCGTACGTGTCACCTGTGTCATACAGGATGTTCGTGGTGGCAGGGTCGCCGCCGTTACCGTTGTACGTGACCTTGATTTGCGGCATCACCGTTACGGAAACCGTTTGCGTGGATGTCCCGCCCAGTACGTCGTCATGCGCGATGACGGTCAGGACGGCGGTACCGTTCGCGCCTAGAATCGGCGTGATCTTGATGTCCGCCAGCGTGTCGGCGAGAGACGTGACCGTGAACAAGTCCGTATCGTCGGATATCGCCTCGAACCATGTGACCGAAGCGTTCGCCGTGCCTGACACCCCGCCGACTTGGACCGGGGCAGGGGCGGAATGCAGATGCGAATGCCCGGGTTGAAGGCCCGTTAGATTAGGATCAAGAACGAGGATGGGTTTCTCGCGGATCGTCACGGGGATGTATTTGATGTCAGTCCCACTAGAGTCAGGGTCTAGTGACAACGTGGCCTTCCCTTCAGCACTAGTAGTCGCCGTGATGTTCAACGACCAACGTCCGGGGAGGAGGGTAGGCGATAATGCTGGAATCACCTCTCCATAATCACTAGAAGTGCTAGGCGTATAAGAGACTGGTAACACTGTGACCACCACATTGGTCGTGGCGCCGGGGTACATGACGATTTCCCCTTCAGGATCGACCGTGAATTGCGTGACTTGCGCGAACACGCTATGAGTGGCTGTTGCCAACATAAAGACGACGACCCACGCCGCCATGGCATGTGCGATGATTTTTTTCATTTATCTGTTCCTTCCCCCCAAAATAGCAAACCGTGCCATTTGCCGTTGATACAACTCAAAACCCTTTTTGCACTCAAAACAAAATCACTGTAACAAACGCGGTACGAAGAGACAAGGGGAAAATGGAGGGCGCAGGGGATTTTTTTTACGCCGCAGGCGTGTCCAAACGATACGAAGAGTTCCTCCAGTCGGGAGTGGTTGTAAGGGTGGGGGGCATATGTCCGCTCGGTCGCCCGATGCGTGGGGCAAGCCCCACGCATGAAAGCGGCGGCAAGCCGCCGCACTCCAGAGGACGCGCTCGAGCGATTTGCGGAAAGCCTTCAAACATATACCGAGAAGGCGCAACCTTTGGAGTGCGGGGACGGTTGTAAGGGGGGGGGCATGTATGTGCCCGAGTGCTGGTGCGTGGGGCGAGCCCCACGCATGAAAGCGGCGGCGAGCCGCCGCACTCCAAAGGACCGGATCGGGACGCAAAAAAAATCCTTGCCATTGGAACGTTCGCGCGCTTCGCCCTCTTTCGGCCACATATTTATTTAAAATGATCTAAGAGGAACTGCCGCGTGCCCCTCTGCCCCCCCCTAACCGAAAAAAAAGGCAACCCGCCTATTGCTTTTCCCTTTCATTCCGCATAAAATAACGCGATGGAACAAAGTAGCCTGCCAACCGTGGAACAATCCCAGCGCAACCCGTTTTTCTTCTCGAGAAAATTCTTCCCGTTTTTCGTGGCGCAGTTTCTGGGGGCGTACAACGACAACCTGTTTAAAAATATCCTGTTGATGCTGATCGCCTATAAGTTGAGTAAACTTGCCTCTCCGTTGACGGCGTTGGCGGCGGCGATTTTCATCCTGCCGTTTTTCCTCTTTTCCGCGTTCGCGGGGTATCTCGCCGACACTCGGAACCGCGCGAGCCTCGCGCGGCTGTACAAGGTGACCGAGTTGCTCCTGATGGCCGCTGCCGGCGTTTTGCTCGTCCGGTTGCTGTCAATCCTCGACAACCCCAATCTTGCCGTGTTGTCGTTCTGGCAGGCGCTACAGATGCTGGCGCCGTTGGCGGTTATCCTGTTCCTGATGGGGGCTCAATCCACCTTCTGGAGCCCGGTCAAATACGCATGGCTGCCGCAGATGCTGGAACGCAAGAACCTCATTTCAGGGAATGCGGTCATCGAGGCCTCGACCTATTGCGCCATTGTCGTCGGTACCATCTGCGGTACGCTCTTCTCGGTGAAATGGACGATCGGCGTGCTGATCGCTTGTTCCGTTGCTGGCTTGATCGGGTCGCTGTTCATGCCGGGCGCGTATCCGCCGCGCCGGGGGGGGGCGAGCGAAACATCTTCCGTACGTTCCATTTTGCGTTTCGCGCTTCACACGCGGCTTCTGCGGCAGGCGATTTTCGGCATTACCTGGTTCTCGGCGATCGGCACGTTCGTCCTGACGCAACTGTTCCCGCTCTGCAGCGACGTCTTCGGTTTCCCGCGTATTGTCCTGACGTACTTCCTGCTCGTCACGACCATCGGGATCGGGGTCGGGTCGTACCTGTGCGCCAAACTCATCACCAACCGTGTCCGGACCGTTTTCCTGCCCATCTCGTCACTGCTCGTCACCGTCGCGTTTTTTGGGGTCGCCGCTATTGCCCACCTCCACAGCCCTGGGCGCGCGACGCTCACGATTGTCCTCTGCACGTGCTGTTTCCTGTTGTTCGCGGGTGCGGGCGGGCTCTTCGTGGTCCCGCTCAACACCCTGCTGCAGACGGTCACGCCGAAGGGTGCGACCGCCCGCATGATCGCGGGGAACAACATCGTGAACGCCATCGGCATGGTCTGCATTTCACTGACGTGCACGCTCCTCTCGCTGCTGGGGCTGAACGTCGCCGCGCTCTTCTTCGTCGCGGGTCTGGCGAGCTTGCTCATCACCGGTTATATTTGCCGCGTGTTCCCGGGCGAGATCACGCGCGGGTTCGTCCGCCTCATCTTACGGCTCTGTTTCCGCGTGCGCGTGAAGGGGGCGGAGCACATGCGTCACCTCCCGACGCGCGTCATCATCATCGCCAACCACGTGTCGCTGTTGGACGGTCTGCTCGTGGGCACGTTCCTGCCGTTCCGCGCGACGTTCGTGATGGACAAGGCATGGAGCGAGAAGTGGTGGGTGCGCCCTGTGCGGAGGTTCACGGATGTGCTGACCGTCAGCGCGGGAAGCCCGAGGGCTGTGGCGGCGATGATTGCCGGCGTGAAAAGCGGAAGGCGGGTGGTCATCTTCCCGGAAGGGCGCATCACCGTCACAGGCGAGCTCTCGGACATCCAGCCCGGCGCCGCCTTTGTCGCGGGCAGGGCAGGTGCCGCGCTCCTGCCCATCCGCATTGACGGCGCCATCCGCTCCAGGTTGTCCTACATGAAAGGGAAAATCCCGCTTCACCTGTTCCCGAAAATCACGCTCACCGTCTCCCCTTGCCAGACCTTCCCCCCCCCCGACGGCAGCGATCCCGATCAGCTCCGCGACCTCCAGGCGAAACACCTCGCTGACATCATGCACCGTTTCTGCCAGACGACCACAGGCAGTGACACCTGAGAACGAGGTCGTCACGAGCATTTCAAGTAAATGTGTGGCCGAAATAGGGCGAAGTTCTCGAACGTTCCAATGACAAGGATTTTTTGCGTCCCGATGCGGTCCTTTGGAGTGCGGCGGCTCGCCGCCGCTTTCATGCGTGGGGCTTGCCCCACGCAGCAACGACCGGGCGGACACACGGATCCGCCCCTACAGCCCACGCGGGAACTATATGTACCCTCGCGCGGGGGCGAGCCCCCGCGACGGAAAGCGGCGGCTATATGCGCCCCGACAGGGGAAACCCGCCGCACGCCATAGTCAGTCGTCCACACACAGCCGCCCTCGCGCGGGGGCGAGCCCCCGCGACGGAAAGCGGCGGCTATATGCGCCCC
>WRML01000162.1 GCA_009777165.1 Kiritimatiellota bacterium | reverse complement strand
CCCCCCCCTACAACCGTCCTCACGCGGGGGCAAGCCCCCGCGACGGAAAGCGGCGGCGAGCCGCCGCACTCCAGAGGTTGCGCCTTCTCGACACAGGCGCGAGGGCTTTCAGTCTTTGGCGGTAAGCGGACACGAAATTTTTTAAAATACTCTAGCATTGCCAGTTGCGAGTTGTCAGTCCTGCGGGTATTTGGCGAATTCGGGATGGACGGGGTTTTGGAGGAGTGCTTTCCATTTTTCCTCCGTGTTGTGTTTTTTCATCATCGCTTGGATTTCGTCTTTGTTACCGCCGTCCATGACGGCTTTGAGGCGCGTGGCGTTCTCGGGTATCGGGAACTCCACGATGAAATCCATCAGCATCTTCCCTCGCTCCTTCATCGTGTAAACGCCTGTCTCGTCATTGAAGGAGTAGGCGTCCACGGTGAACATCGCCATCGTCAGTGCGGGAAGATGAGGGTTGGAGGCAGGGTCGTTCTCCCGGCAATTTTTCAGGAACTTTTGCGTGTCTTGTCCCCGTTGCTCTTCCCACGCCGCAGAGGTTATAAACGGGTAAGCCTCAATTTGTGTCGGTGCCGTGTAGCGGAATGCCGCAGGGTATTTGTCAAAGATTCCTCCGAACAATGTGTTGCAATCTGCCCTGACCACGGGGGCATCCTCGCCACGAAACACCTTTCCGGCGTATGCGGCGGGGATGGACCCCATCAGGACGGAATACCTGTAGGACGGGCCGATGAGCGTCTTATACAGAGGGTTGCTGTATGCCACCGCAAGAGACCAGTAGCAAGCTGATAAAAAAACATCCTGCCTTACCACAAACACGTAATTGTCCATGTTGGGGCTCGGCACAAAGTTCTCGTTCCATAGCTGTTTGTCCGCCTTCACGAGGGCCTGGACATCGATCAGCCCGATCCCTTTCCTTTTCCGCATTCCATTGTGTTCCCGTGGACGGTACAGCGTCGTCTCCTCCAGCATCAGGACGGTCACCGTGAACGAGTGACGCGCGTCGTCGAAGTAATCCATCAGCGTGTCGTGCAGGACTTTCCTGTCCAGCAGGTCGAGCCGCGCCTGGATGTCTTTCGGGAACGTGACGGCGTACCCGTCGAAGTCTTTGAGAGGATATCCCGATTTAGTGGTAGCATCCTTATATTTCTGCACCGTGACTGTGTACGGGATCGTGGTGTCCCCGAACGACTCGATGAACCGCCGGGCCGCCAGCTCTTTCGCCTGTACCTCGGGCTTGAGGAGGTCCACCTTTTGGGCATAACCTGTGCAGGTCACACCTAGCGCACAACCCAAGAGGGCTGTGCCACACACGTTAATCATTCTCTTCATAATCTCTCCTTCCGTTAATTTGAAACGTCAAACACACTCGCGGGCTGTTCCCCGAACATGACGGGGAACAAGCCCGGGTCAAAATACTGCAGGTTGTCCGTCGCACCGTCCAGGTCAATGTCGCTTAGCGTCGTGATCGTGTTGGTGACGCCCGAGTGCCCGTTTCCTGCTCCCGGTTCACGCACAATGATCTTCTCGTTCTTCAGCACGTTGAACAGTTTACCCTGCAGGGCGTTCTTATTGCCTCGTTCCCCTTTTTTTTGCCATGAGGCAGAGCGTGGCACAGAGCGCGCAGAGAAAAACACCCGCATACAGCCAGAGACGGCTGCCCGCGCCCTGTTTCCCGCTGGACATGTTCATGCGGTCCAACGCTTTCTTACGTTGGGGCGATTGGGCGTATCCCTTGTCCTGCCCGGCAAAGTGCTCGTCCGCCTTGGCGAAATATCCCCTGTCCTCTTCCTTCTCCAACGCGGCGGCGGTCAGCGCGCTGACAATGGCCGCGCGTTTCTGCGGATCGTCTTCTGCCGCATCATATGCCTCCGTAGCGTAAAAGTATGTGGAGTCGATGAGCACCCTTTCCTTAACGAGGAAGCGGATCAGCGCGTCCTTCACCTGCTGGGCATCGGCGGAACGGATATATGCGTCAACAGCCTCGTCACGGTAAACCTCGCCTTTCGTGTCGTCCACGGCAATCTCCATCAGGAACTCCTTTGCCGAATCATCCGCGCAAACCCCGAGCCATTTGATTGACTCCATTAACCTCCTTTTCGCGAAGGTGAGTTCTTCAGGGTCTTCAATCGAGCAGGGTTTCCACTCTGCCACCTTTACCGACTCGTGGATAATCTCCAAAAGTGCGGCACGCAAAATGTCGTCCGCAACACCAAACTTTTGCTTAAAAAGAAGGGTTTCATGCGGCCACAGGAAATGCTCGGAAGTGAAGTTCCCCATCAGGGATTCCTTCAGGTTCTCCGGTGTCTTAAAGCGTTCCCGCAGGTATGCCACGTTCTCGTCGGAAAGCCCCTCATAAGTTCTCCACTCCATTGCCATGACATTGCAAACCAATAACAGGAACCATCCGGCACAGCATGTTTTCATCATGTTTCTCCTTTCTTTGTTTCCTTAATGGCGCGGGGTTCTGTTCAGTGAGTTAACCCCGACCGCTTTGGGTGACGGGTCAGGAACTTGCAAGTCCGCATAAGCCCTGACATACCCCAGCGGGATATCACCTCTACTTTCACTCCCTTGGCACATCAACAATCTCATAACTAAAACCGCATGTTTCAAATCCGACGGGTAATACCCTGTACCGTCCCTCCACTCCAGTTCTTCTCTCCAACCAGATTTATTGCCCTCCTTTCCCGGTCGGTTTGCGGAAGTCGCGGGCTATAAGCTCGGTCAGGTTCGTGCTGACGCTCGTGAACGTTTTGCGCGACTTGTACGACTCCAGCGCGGCGTTCAGGTCGTTGTCCGTGTCTCGGTGTCCAGATGGTGGGAGCTTGCTCATTCGTTTTATCATGGCGAGCCGCTGGGAGGACTCCGCATATTTCTGACTCCGCTGGGCTAACTTTTTATCCATATCTGTAAAAAAGTCTTTATCGCCTTCTTTAGCCAATGCGACGGTCCATGAAGTAACAATCGCCTCGCGCTTCGACAGGTCATCTTCCACCTCGTCATACGTCCGCATGGCGAATAGGTATGTCGAATAAGCATCTATCCTCATGTCGCCAATAAGGAAGCGGACAAGCGCATCCCTCGTTTGCTGTGCATCGGCGCAACGGAGGTACGCATCAATGGTTGCAGTGCGGTAAGTCATCGCTTTCGTGCCGTCAACGGCAATCCTTGTCAGGAATTCCTTTGCCGGCTCGTCCGCACAATACCCGAGCCATATGATTGCCCGATACAACCTTCTCTTCTCATCGGTGAGTTCTTCGGGATCTTCATTCCGGAAGGGTTCCCACTTTGCGTTCTTCTCCGACTCGCGGATAATCTCCATCAGCACACCACGCAGCATATCGTCCGCGACATGAAACTTCTGCTTGTAACGCAAAGGGTCTCCTGACCATCTCAAAAAATCCTCTGAAGCGAGATTGTGCCACAGGTTTTTTTTCAAGTTTTCTGCGTTTTGGTTGAATGCTCTTATCCGCGCCACATCCATGTCAGAAAGAGTCTCGTAAAAATCCCAGTCCTGGGAAATGACGCTACCCACCAAAAATAAACTTAACGTAATCGGAAACGCTTTCATGGTTCTCCTCCTTTTTTGTCACAATCAATGGAACGGATTTCGAGTGATCATTGAGTTAACCCCTACAGCTATGGGTATTGGGTTTTGAACGGACAAATCGTCAGGATAAGCCCAGACATACCCCAGCGGGATATCACCTCTACTTTCACTCCCTTGGCACATCAACAATCTCTTAACTAAATCCGCATGCTTCAAATCCGACGGATAATACCCCGTACCCATCCCTCCGCTCCAGTTCTGTTCACCAACCAAATCCTTGCTGACAACTATATTGCCCAATCTGTTTCCCTTAATGTCCTTTAACTTACAGGCGTGACCGATTTCATGCCCCAGCGTGGACAGCGGCGCATCTGCCCTCACCGCCAGCCCTCGCCTTGCGGCTCCGGCGGGTATGTTTGGACTCGAATGCAAGCCTGCCGCCCTGCCGTGAAGCGAAGCTACACAGTACACCTCAAGTCCCCCCGTGTTGTTGGTATATGAACACATTTCTTCAAACATGCTGTCGTTGTCGATATGAAACCATTTCGAGTAATTCGTTGGAAGAAATGTCACGTTCGCTATCGTAAACTTCATTGCGACCTGTGCGAAGTCTCGGTTCGCCCTGTCAACCCATGCGTTAATCGTATCGTTCGAGACGGCTGGGTTACCGTTCGCGTCACAGATTACGAAGATATGCAACGGCGTGACGGTCTGTTCCAGCACCGTGCCGTAGATGTACGGCTTGGGGCTGAGGTTCATACCGGCGATGCCAGCCTCCAGCTTGAAGCCGCCCAGGGCCTTCCCCCGCACGTTGACGGAACGCCCCCTGTTGACGCCGTTGTAAAAGGAAACCTTGCCCGCGCCCTCGGCGACGCGCCACTCGATGTCGCTGTCGGGGATGCCCGGGGGTACAACGTCCATCGTGTACTGCGCCAGCCCGTTGCTGGCGACCACCGCGGGGTTGACGATCGCGCCCCCCGGCGGCGGCACCGTCTCCGTGGTGACCGGCTGGAGCAGGAGGCCCCGCGCCGTGATGGGCAGCGTGGCGGAGCAGGTGAGGTTGGAGGCGGCGGCGTCGCCGGTGAACGTGTAGGTGAGCGTGCCGGCGCCGGGGGCGAGGGCCTCGATGTACAGGTAGTAGCCGGGGGGGTTGGTCACGGTCTGGCCGGGGACGAGCAGGGGGGCGCCGGGGCTGCCGTACGGGTCCCACGCGCGGAACGTGCCGGGGGGGGCGTCGAGCGTGAGGAGGAACTCGCCGTTCATCCCGGTGAACGGGAAGAGGTCGAACAGCCACGTCTGGTTGGTCGCGGCGGGCATCGCCCACCCCGCCGGGGGCGGCAGGGCGCTCCGCACCACGTCGTTGCTGCTGAGGCCGCCGCAGAGGTCGATGTCCGCCACGATGTCAACGCCCAGCACGGTGAAGAGGTTGGTCTGCGCCTCGGTCTCGCCCCCCTCGGTCCACTCGAACACGGCGGACGCGTCCCACGGCGCCGCGCTGGGGAGCAGGCCCCTGACGTACACGGCCTCGCCCGCGTTGAGCGTATTCCCGGCGTTGAACGGCTGGAGGTTGCCGTTGCCGTCTTTGCGGTAGAGCGCGACGCGCGGGGAGACGGACTCCAGCACGGCCGGGGTGCTGCGGTGCGCCGCGTGCGCGGGGCAGGGGCAGCAACCGCCGCCCCCGGGGCCCCCGTGCGGGTAGAAGCGCACGAGCCGATCCGGGACCGGGACCCCCTGCACCTCGCAGGGGGGGACAAACCCCCTGTGGACGACGGGGCGGTAGGGCTCGGGCTGCCCGGGCCCCTCCCCCCCATCGCCGCCGCCGCCGGGGCAGGGCGGGTGCCCGTACTCCTCGGTGCCGGGCTGGTACCACGTCTTGCAGAGGCCGCAGAACATCCAGGAGCCCCCGGGGTCCCAGTTCCCGCAGCCGTGGCTCGCGCCGGGATGGGGGGGGAGCCACCACACGCCGCAACGCCAGCAGTATTCCCCCTCACCCTCCTGGGGGGGGGCGTTGGTGGAGGGGCCGTCGCCCGCCAGCTGGCAGTACCACACGGGGCAGTTGGTGGCGTAGGCCTTCCCCCCGACCTCGAACGTGACGCTCACGGTGCCGGGCCAGTTGGTCTTCCAGCCGTCGCTCCTCGGGAGCAGGACGGGGTTGTTCGTGAGCGTGAGGTTCCCGTAGGTCCAGGTGAACGTGCCGTCGAAGGCCCCCTCCGGCTCGACCTTCGCCGTGACGGGGTGGGGGAGGGGGGTGTGGAAGCAGACGT
>WRML01000161.1 GCA_009777165.1 Kiritimatiellota bacterium | reverse complement strand
CCCCCCCCCCCCCCCCGCCACCCGCCCCGGGGCGGGGGCGGCCCCCCGCGACAAAAGGCGGCGGCGAGCCGCCGCACTCCAGAGGTTGCGCCTTCTCAACACAGGCACGAGGGCTTTCAGCCTTGTGGCTTGCGAGGAGACCTAGGGGACACAAGGGACCTAGGGGACGAGGGCATTCCTTCCCTGCGTCCCATAGGTCCCTTAGGTCTCCTCTCGCGTGCGCAAGGTTTTCAGCCTTTTGTGTTAACACGCCCTAGAACATTTAAAGAACTTGTGTATCCGTTGGACAGGAGTGCGGGTTTTCCAACCCGCCCAATTATTCATCGACTCGAAATAATCCGGACAAAGGACACAACGTCTATTTTTATATTCTCTGCGCCATTTGTTTTTCGTTCAGAATGTGCTGGATTTTCCTCCGCATTCGTGTAAACTGATTCCCATGAAAACTGCACATCTTCATCCCAAACGTGAATTTTCGTTATCACGCCGCCACCCGTGGATCTTCTCTGGCGCAATCGCGCGGATCGACGGCATCCCTGAAAAGGGCGAGACTGTCCGAGTCGTCTCCTCGGATGGCGCGATGATGGGCATCGGCGCCTACTCGCCCGAATCGCAGATCCGCATACGGATGTGGAGTTTTGAGGAGCGCGAAATCAATGCCTCGTTCATCGCCGAACGCCTTGCGGCCGCCATCGGCGCGCGCGCAATTTTTCTCGGCGAGGACGTGACCAACGCTTACCGGCTCGTGAATGCAGAAGCGGACGGATTGCCGGGACTGATTGTTGACCGTTACGCAGACTGGCTGGTCTGCCAGTTCACGACCACAGGGGCAGAGCGCTGGAAACACGAAATCGTCGAGATCCTCCGCACGCTCGTGCCGTGTCAAGGCATCTACGAGCGTTCCGACCTCGACGTGCGCGAGCATGAGGGGTTGGCGTATACGACAGGTGTGTTGAGCGGCCTCCCCCCCCCGAACAGGATCGAAATCACCGAGCACGGATGCCGTTATTGGGTTGACGTGCGGGAAGGGCAGAAGACGGGCTTCTACCTTGATCAACGCGACAACCGCGCACTCATCAAACGGTATGCGAACGGGCGCGACGTGTTGAACGCTTTTTCCTACACCGGCGGCTTCGGCATCGCGGCGCTTGCGGCAGGGGCGTCATCCGTGACCCATGTGGATTTGTCCGAGCGCGCGCTTACGCTCGCGCGCGAGAACACCGCGCTCAATACGTGTGCGGGGAGCGGGACGGCAGAAGGCAAAAAGCAGGGATCAGATGTGCCGTCTGTTTCTGACTTTATCCATGGGAACGTGTTTGAGGTGTTGCGTCAATTCCGCGATGAGGGGCGCTCCTTCGACCTTGTCGTGCTCGACCCGCCGAAGTTCGCGGACTCCAGGGGGGGGTTAGTCAAAGCCGCGCGCGGCTACAAGGACATCAACCTGCTCGGCATCAAACTTCTGCGCCCCGGGGGTATCCTGGCGACCTTCTCCTGCTCTGGACTGATGACCCCCGATCTGTTCCACAAGGTCGTGTCCGACGCGGCGGTTGACGCCAAGCGCGACCTGCACATCATCAGACGCCTCCAGCAATCCGAAGACCATCCGGAAGGCCTCTGCTTCACCGAAGGGTTTTACCTCAAAGGTCTCCTCTGCCGCCTGTAGAAACGGTTTCCAGCCGTTGTGTCGGTTCATTCCATCTGTGCCAAACCGACCGCACGCCACGCGGATGTGTACAGTCTATCCTATCGGCTTCTGCGGATCTCTTCCATCACGACGAGGCGGTCGTCGAAGGGGAATGCGCGCCCAGCGATTTCTTGGAACGATTCGTGTCCCTTGCCGGCGATCAGCACGACATCCTCTTCTTTCGCAAGCGAGAGGGCAAGACGGATAGCGGCGCGGCGGTCGGTCTCGGCGTGTACGACCGTGCCTTGCGGGATACCCGCCATGATTTCCGTGATGATGTCTTCGGGTTTTTCCGAACGCGGGTTGTCAGACGTGATGACCAGCACATCTGCGCCGTCCGCACAAGCGCGTCCCATCAGCGGGCGTTTGACCCGGTCGCGGTCGCCACCGCATCCGAACACGACAACCGTGCGTCCCTTGCTCATCTCGCGGATTGCGGACAGGACATTCGTCAACGCATCGTCCGTATGCGCGTAATCGACGAACACACGGAAGGCGGCATCCACAGGTACCCGCTCCAACCGCCCCCACTGCGGGCGAATCGTCTGCAACACCCCCCCCATCGCGTCCAACGGGACTCCCGCAGGTAACGCCAACGCGACCGCGCACAACAGGTTCGCGATGTTGTGTCGTCCGGCAAGGTGCACGCTCAGCGGCACACGCGCGCCGTCGGCGGTGACGAGTGTGAAGCGGCTGCCGTCGGGCGTGAGCGAGACCTCTTCTGCACGGATGTCCGCTGTCGCTGAGAACCCGCAGGTGATGCGTTTCACGGGAAGCGCCGCGAGGAACTCCGCCATCTGCGAACCATAAGGCGCATCGAGAAAACAAACCGCCGATGCCCCGGGCTTCTCGTGGGCAAGCTGGAGGAAGAGGCGTTTCTTAGTTTCCCAATACGCCTCCATTGAGCCATGATAATCCAAGTGGTCGTGTGAGAGATTGGTGAACGCCGCACCGGCAAAACGGATGCCTGCGGTGCGTTGCTGGTCGAGCGCGTGCGAGGAAACCTCCATCACGGCGGAATCGCATCCCGCGCCCGCCATCGCGGCGAGGAGCGCGTGTAACTCACAGGCATCGGGCGTGGTCCGCGTTGCAGGAATCACGCGGTTCTGATACGCGGCGTGCACCGTCGTCAACAGCCCGGGGTTCCACCCACCCGTGCGGAGCAATTCGCTGAGCAACCATGCGGTCGTGGTTTTCCCGTTCGTCCCCGTGATGCCGAACACTTCCATTTTCCGGCTCGGCCAGCCGTTGAGCGCATTCGCCAAAACCGCCAGCGCCAGACGCACGTCCTTCACGACAACGTTCGTCTTGGGGCACTCGCGCAGCGGCGTTTCCGACACCACCGCCGCCGCGCCTTTCGCAAGCGCCGCCGCACCGTATTTGGTACCGTCGTCGCGCTGCCCGCTGATGGCGACGAACAGGTCGCCCGGGCGGATGCGGCGCGAATCGCACTGAACGCCCGTGAACGCTATCGCGGGCGGTTTCTCGACAAGTAGCGGCAACAGCTCAGGTATCTCCGAAAATTTCATCCAGCAGTAGACTCCAATGCTCCTTACTCGAACCCTTTTTCATTTGGCACATCCGGTGGCACTTCGAGGTAACGTGCCGTGAACGTCGCGATTTTTTGAAACACGGGTGCCGCCACGTACCCGCCCATGTGTTGGGGACGGGGACGGTCAACCGTGACCAGGACACAGAACACGGGATTCCGCGCAGGGACAAAACCGACGAACGACGCAAAATAATCGATGGTGGAATACCCCCCTCGGACAGCGTGTTGCGCGGTTCCTGTTTTCCCAGCGACGGTGTAGCCCTTCACGTCCGCGCGTTTGCCCGTGCCGCCCTCCTCCGTCACGCCGAGCAGCATCTCGCGAACGGCCCGCGCGACCTCAGGAGGAATCGGCTCGCCAATGATTTCCGGCATCCCTTGATGAATGACCTCGCCCGTGGGGGAGACGACCCGGTCAATCACATACGGGCGCATCAGCTTACCGCCGTTGGCAATCGCGGAATACGCATTGACCATCTGCAGGCCCGTCACCGCGACGCCCTGCCCGATCGGCACGCGGCTCCACGTGAGTTTGTCCCATGTTTTCCAGTTCCCGAGGAGTCCCTTTTCTTCACCGGGCAATTCGATCCCCAGTGGATTGCCGAACCCGAAATCCTGCAGATACGTGTGCATCCGTTGCGGCCCGAGTATCAGCCCGATCTTCGCGCAAATGATGTTGCTCGATTTCGCAAGTGCCGTCGCGACGGTCATCCACCCCGTGACGTGGTCGTGCAACGGTTTTCCCATGTACATGAACACACCGTTCTCCGCATCCATCGCCGTGTCGGGTGTGACGAGTTTTTCCTTGAGTGCCGCCGCCACAATCATGGCCTTCATGATAGACCCCGGCTCATACACCACCGAAACCGCGTGGTTGCGCCAAGCCTCCGTTGACACGTCCGTGTGGTTCCCCGGGTTGAAATTCGGATCAGTCGCCATCGCGAGGATTGCGCCCGTCCTGACATCCTGTACGATGGCCCATGCGCTTGCCGCCTGAAACGTCTCGACGACCTCTTTCAGTGCCTGTTCGACCACATACTGGATGTTGTTGTCGAGCGTGAGGGAGACATCGTTCCCGGGAATGGCCGGGGTGTACATTTCCGAACGCCCTCCGATCACCTTCCCGTTCGCATTCACCTCGCCGCTCCTCCAGCCTGGCACCCCCTTCAGGTTGCTCTCCTGGCGTTGCTCCACCCCGGCGACGCCGACGCCCTCCCAGTTCACAAAGCCAATCAGGTGCGCCATCCGGTTGCCTTGCGGATAGATGCGCACGGCGACCTCCTTCGCCCCGATACCGCTGATGTTCTTCGGATCGCACAAGAGCACCTTGTGCGCCGACTGGCTCGTGGAAACGCACAACGCCTGATTCCGCGCGTTCGTCTTGGCGAACAGTGCCGCCACCTCATCGCGCGGCACGTCCAGCATATCAGACACCGTGTTAATGATGAACGTCTTGTTGTGTTTCGGGTGGACGGCCTGAGGGTCAACGAAAAACCGCCACATCGGCAGGCTGGCCGCCATCAACGCCCCGTTGCGGTCAAAGATCCGCCCGCGGAGTCCGAGCAGTTTCTGCGTGTACGGGCGCTCGACCCTCGAATGGTTGGCCAAATGAAAATACCCGAGGCGCGCCCCCAGTCCACCCAACGCGACAAACAGAAAACCGGCAATCAGGCTGGCGCGGAATTTTTCCCCATAGACGTCCTGCATCGCTCACCATCCCGTTTCTCGCAATCGCGGTTGATCGGTGGCAGAAGCCCTCGGCACGAGCACCCGGTTGGCGCGCGCTTCCGAAGATTGTCCGGGGAACATACGGCCGTCTGAATCAATCCGTACGATCTGGGACGCCGTCGGGACCTCCATGGCCAAGCCGTGGTCCCGCAACGTGCGGCTCAGGTTTTCAGTCGTCAGCTTGATCTCCCACCGCGCGTATTCCAGGATATAATTCTTCTCCTCGATCGCATACTCCTGCTCGTACTTATTGATTTCCTCCGCCAAGCGCTTGTGTTTCACGTCAACCCCCAAGTAAACCAACGTCACGCCAATGGCGAGCCCGGCCGTCGCAACAAACAGTTTCGTCACGCCGGCCTTCCACACATTCACCTTTTTCGAGTTTTTCCTGCCAACCCGTCTCTTCTTAAAAAACATTTGTATCAGTCCTTCCGTTCAACGGCCCGCAACTGCGCGGAACGCGCGCGCGGGTTGCCCCTTATTTCCTCCTCGCTCGGCGTCACCGCCTTGCGCGTCACCGGCACTGCGGCCGGCAACTCACCAATCCATTCCTTACCGCCCTGCTGCAGGGAGGTCCATGTACCAACGTGCGCTGCGAACCGTTGCTTGGTTAACCGTTCTGTCAGGCGTTCAAACGCGATTACAGCGATCCGCCCTCCTGGCCTCAGCAAGGTCAGTCCGTCTTCCAACGCACGCCTTAAATCCTCGATCTCGCGGTTGACCGCCATCCGCAACGCCTGGAACACATGTGTCGCCGGATGCCTCCGCCCCCCCCATCTCCCGAGTGCCGCGCACACGATTTCCGCGAGCCGCCCCGTCGTCTCGATTGCCCCCCTCGCCCGCTCCCGCGCGACCGCCTTCGCGACGCGCCGT
>WRML01000160.1 GCA_009777165.1 Kiritimatiellota bacterium | reverse complement strand
CGTGCCGTGCCGTGCCGTGCCGTGCCGTGCCGTGCCGTGCCGTGCCGTGCCGATAAGATGGTGCGCGACATCTGCGTCACGTATGGTTTGCGTCATGCCATCTTTTACACCTGTTTTCATTTCGAGGTATCATATCAAATAGCGGCGTTGACGTGCAAGCGGATTCGCCTCTGGGGGAAAATAGTTTTTTTTACTTCGCGCTAGCCATGGGCCACGTTTTTTGGTAAACTAAAAATATTTCAGGTCTTAAAAGCGAAAGGGATTATGTGATGAAAAGAACAGTAAGGATGATTATTGCGGCGGCCTCTGTGGCGGTCTGCCTGCCGGTTCTGGCGCAGGTGCGTTCCGGGTATCTGTCAACAGGGGGCAGCACGCCGATGTACAACGTGACGCGCCCGGGGAACCCGGATGCGCGTGAGCGTTACCACACGACGGCCCGTGTGCCGACGGAGGAAATCTTGGGCGTGGCCTACACGCCGGTCATGCTGAGTTTCGTGTCGCCGCTGCAGGTGCCGCCGCGCGATTTCGATGTCGGCGGGTTCCGCCTGAGCCTCATCTACGGCGAGTGCGTGAACTTCGACGGGCTCGACGTGGGTCTCGTCGGCCGGGCCATCGGGCACGGCAACGGCCTGTTCATCAACGGGTTGGCGACGATCGTTGACGGCGACAGCCTCGGGCTGCAGGTCGGGTTGGTCAACTACGTGAAGGGGAACTTCGCCGGATTGCAGGTGGGGGCGGTGAACTACTGCACCGCGGGCCAGGCGTTCCAGTTCGGCGTCTATAACGGGGCGGACCACATCGAGGGTTTCCAGTGCGGCGTCATCAACATGACGCGCACGATGATCGGGCTGCAGATCGGCCTCATCAATGTGATCCAGAACAATGACGTACCGTTCCTGCCCATCATCAACTGCTATTTCTAAACACCCAAACTGGAGAAACAATGAAACGGAAAAGTCTGATTGCAGGGATACTTGCGGTATTCGCGGTCTGCGCGTGGGCGCAGGTCGTCACGGAGGCGGAGAAGGTCGGTGAGGATGACGCCGCGCTCAAGGCGTTCAAGGCGCGAGTCCAGGCGGCGAACCCGGACTTGGAGGTGGTCGGGGTGGAGGCGGTCGTGGAGAAACGTGCGGTCCTGGCGCCGCGCCCACCGCCCGCCGCCCAGCCGAAGGTCGCCATCTTCGTGAAGAACCAGACGACGGTGAAGGCGCTGGATGAGGAGGTGGACGGCATCCGCGACCGCATCACGGCGGACCTCGCGGGGGCCGGCATGATCGTCCTGGACGCGCAGGAGCTCGCGAGCAGTTTCGACCGTTTTAAAGTCACGACGGCGGAGGAGCGCGCGGGGCTGATTGACGGCGCGTTCCGGGGGGGGTCGCCCCTGCGCCTCGCGCAGATGGTCGGGTGCGACTACATCATGCTCGTCTCCATCACCAGCGCGAGTATGCTCAACGTCATCCAGGGGACCACCACCTTCAACCTGAACATGACGGTAAAGGTGCTGGAGGCGGTCGAGGGTTCGACGGTCTTCGGTTCGAACTGGCCGGGCAAGCACCCCGTGCCGAACCAGATGGTGACCAAGGGCAATGAACTGCCGTTCTTCTCGCACATGATTGACCAGTGGTGCCAGAAGACGGGGCCGGAAATGGCGGCCAAGGCCCCGACGTGGCGCCGCGCAGCGGTGGACCCTGCCCAGATGATCGAGTTCGAGGTCTCGACGACCATTGACGAGTTCATCGGGGGGCTCGAGAACGGTGTGCTGGGGGCGCCCGAGACGCTGAAAGACGTGCTGGGCGAGTTGCGCCGCCTGATCGGGGGGGTGACGGTGGAGCTGGACGGCTTTGCGGTCGGCTCGTCGCCCGGCAAATTCATGACGACGCCCGGGATGCACCAGCTGCGCATCTCCCGCCAGTGGATGAAGCCGTGGCAGCAGGCGGTCGTGATCCAGCCCGGCGCGAAATTCCGTGTCGCGCTGGAGTTGTCGGATGAGGGGCTTGCGCGGTTCCGAAACCTTGAGGGCTTCCGCTCGCTCGTCGCCGTCAACTATGCGGAGGCGGCGACGCGCAAGGACATCAAGATCAACTTCGACACCGCCGGGTGGCGCGATGTCGGGAACCGCGGCGCTGGCAACGATGTCATTCTGCAGAACAATAATCTCCAACGCTAGTCAAGCAACGCGATGTTCAAGGCAGGGTTACAGAAGAGGGCTGAATGCCTTGCAACAACTGGAGGGCGAGCGTCCCCGCGAGCCGCGAGGGCTATAAGCCTTAAGGGGTGCAACGCCTTTTGGATGCTCACCGCGCTGTTGGTTGCTGCGGGGGGGGGCTGTTGTTGTTGGGCGGAGGGTCAACGGCAGGGGACATCGGTAACCCCCAATCCGCACCGCGTCTATTCGGATGGGCGCCCGAGCCCGGTGTATCGCTTGGAAGCGGTTGATGCCGGGCGTGTGCTTCGGCATGGGGACGGGCCGGGCGAATGCGACATCAACGGGATGCGCGAGGCAAGTGTCATCGAGCATAAGGGCACCTATTACCTCTATTATGACGGATGTGCCCCGAAAGGTTGGGTGGCGTGCCTCGCGACGAGTACCGATCTCTCGCACTGGACGAAACATGGCCCGAAACTGACGCTCGGGGCGGACGGGGAGGACGATTCGGGGACAGCCTCTTCGCCGTGGTTCGCGAGGGACGATGAGGGGATGTGGCACATGTTTTACGTCAGTTGCCGACAGACGACACCTCCGCCCTCCTCGATCCCGGCGCTCCCTTACACCGTCTCGAAGGCACGGGCCGTCTCGCTGGCCGGGCCTTGGGAAAAGCAGAAGGAGGTCATCCCTTTCCGTCCCGCGCCGGGGACGTACAACGCCGGCACGGCCTGTCCCGGCTTTATCGTCAGCAGGGGGGGCGAGCACCTGATGTTCTACAGTGCCGCTTCGGGCAGGCCATTCAAACGGACGCTTGCGCTTGCCCGGACCCGCGAGTTGAACGGGGTGTGGCAGGTGGCGCCTGAACCGCTCTTCCCGCTCGACGAACAGATTGAAAATTCGTCGCTGTACTTTGAACCGTCCAATCAGACGTGGTTTTTGTTCACCAATCACATCGGGGTCAATGAGCAGGGTGCGGAGTACACGGATGCCATTTGGGTGTATTGGAGCAAAGACCTCGAACACTGGGATACAAGCCGCAAGGCCGTGGTGCTCGATGGCCGCAATTGCGGATGGTCAAAAACCTGCCTCGGTATGCCGAGCGTCATCCGCAAGGGGGACCGGCTCGCAGTGTTGTATGACGCTCCCGGAGGGGAGAGTGCTGATCACATGAAGCGGGACATTGGCCTTGCATGGCTGTCGTTGCCGCTGGTTCCGCCGGAGGACGGTTTACATGCAAATCAGTAAACACAATCGTTACCCAGAAAGGGCGAAACCCCATCGTAAGGCGGGAGGCCTTGCCCAGTGGCCAGCGGCGCAGGGTGCGGTGGCACAGGCCTTCGAGTCTGTGTCTGCAGAAAGGAATGCCTGCGCCACCTTTTTCGTTCTGGCACTCGCGTTGGCGGGTATGTGCCTGACGGGGTGCGTGTCGTCCAATGTCGCGGTGGACCGCGCCCGCAACGACCTGCGTTGCGAGAATTACCTTGCCGCGCAGACGTGGGCGGACGGCCTCAAGACCAGCACGTTCAGCAAGGAGCTGGGCCTGCTGGAGTCTGGGCGCGTCCACATGCTCGCGGGTGACTTCGAGGCGAGCGTCGCGGACTTCGACCGCGCCATCGAGACGGTCCTGACGAAGAGCGAGACGGGACCCGTCATCAACCTCTCCGACGGCGCGGGGAACCTCGCGGCGGCGACGGTCACGGACGACCGCACGCGGATCTACCGCATCCCGCCGTATGAGTTCATTCAGGCGTTGAACTATCAGATGTGGAACTACCTCTTCTTGGGCCGGCCTGACGCGGCGATGGTCGAAGCGCGGCGGGTGGTGTTCGCGCAGGACGCGATGGCCGAGAAGTACGGGCCGAAGGTGCAGGAGGAGCGCACGCACTTGACAAGTTCCAACGCGGGCGCGATGGGGGCCATGGACACGCGCATGGAGGCGATGGGGCCCGTGCTGGAGAAGACGCGCTGTTCGTATGAGAATGGCCTGACGTGGTATTTCTGCGGCATCCTGTTCGAACTGGACCGCGACGCGTCGAACGCGCGCCTGGCGTATCAGAAGGCGTGGGAGCTCACGCCCGGGAACCCCTACATCGAGCGCGACATGTTGCGCCTCGCCCGCAGTGAGGCGCCCGAGACGTTCAACGCGCTGATGGCGCGCTCGCGCCTGCCCGCCGAGAGCCTGGACCGTTCCCCGGCAGAGATCGTGCTGGTGGTGGAGGATAATTTCGTGTCCCAGCGGCGCTCGGTGAAGGTCCCGCTGCCGTTGCTGGGCACAAGCATGACGTCGGTTGACTTCCCGATGTACAACGATGACGTTTACCCGGCGATGCCGCTCAACCTTTCTGCTGATGCCGGGACGCTGGGGCTGCTGTCGCCCGCACTCTTTTTGCAGTCGCTCGCGTATCAGGATTTGAAGGAAAAGATGCCGGGGATCGTGGTGCGCAACGTGACGCGCGTGGCCGGGCGCATTGCGGCGCAGCAGGTTGTCAAGCACACGGGGAACAGTTATGCGCAGTTGGGGGTGGGGCTCTTCAACCTCGCCTCGGCCATCATCAACAAGGCGGACACCCGCGCGTGGTACACGCTGCCGATGGTGGCGCATGTCTATCGTGGCAACATCGAGCCGGGCGAGTATCAACTGACGCTGGCGAACCAGGCGAACGGGCGGACGGTCACGTTCCCGGTTTCCGTGGCGCAGGGGGAGACGCGCTTCGTCTGGGTGGGCGACCCGGCCGGGCGGTCGCGCGCGGTCTCCGCGTCTATGAACGGAAAGGGGGCCCCGGCCACCTGCACGCCCATTGAGAGTTTGTTTAACTAGGAAAGGAATGAAAAGGATGAAGAAAATCAGATCACTCGCACTGACCGCACTGGCGCTGGGCGCGCTCACGGGGTGCGTGGACACCGCCGGGACGGTCGTGACGACAGACCACCGCACCGGGGAGTCCATTATCGTTGAGGACAGCACGCGCGTGCGTGACCGGGTCCAGCTTGTGGACCTGAAGTATGATGAGATTAACGGGTTCCAGCGGGCGCATTTCTCGATCGCCTCGACCAAGCTCGGCCGCCTCTATATGGATTACCGTGTCGTGTGGTTCGATGAGAGCGGCAGGGAGCTTGACCCGCAGAGTCGCACCTACAAAACGGTGATCCTGGAAGGGCGCGACGTCACCACCATTACGAGTGTCGCGAACCGCCCGACTGCGGTCGCATCCAAACTGCGTATCCGCGAGACACGCTCAAGTCAATAGAGGAGGAAACGAGAATGAAGACGATGATGTATGTGACGATGGCCGCGCTGACAGGCGCGGTGATGACGGGGTGCGTCACCGAATACGGTGGCAGGGGTGCGCGCGAGGTGACGCTGGACCGCAAGCCGATGACCTATAAGCTCGAGCCGCAGGACATCCGCCGCACGATCACGACTATGGTCGAGTCCATGCAGCAGGAGATTAGCGCCATGGACTTGTCTGAGTACGGCTACACGATTGGATCGAAACCCGTGCTCGACATTGACGACCTGAAAAACAATACCACGCTGCACCTCGACATGAAGAGCTTCACGGACTCCCTGCGTACTGCGCTGAGCAAGACGCGCATGTTCCGCTTCGTTTCCCGCTCGAACGCCGTAGAGGACATCACGCGGGGGAACGAGGATGCACTCGGGGGGCTGGTAGACCCGACAAAGGCCATC
>WRML01000159.1 GCA_009777165.1 Kiritimatiellota bacterium | reverse complement strand
CCTCGAGGTATTCGGTGGCGAGGCCGGGCTTGAGGTCGGCCTTGCGGACGTTGAGGACGGGGGGGGCCATGTCGCGCTGGCGGTAGAAGGCGTAGCTGGGGACGGTGAACTTGGTGCCGTTGAGCTCGAAGTCTTCGGCGACGGGGGGGTAGGGTTCTTTGCCGTTGCCGATGCGGTAGGCGCGGGCGGCAATCTCGGTGGTCTTGTTAATCGTGATGGGGCCGGTGTAGAGGGTGGAGTTGCGGCCGGGGGGGGTGCCGTCCGTGGTGTAGCGTATCTCGACATCGGGGGTGTCGCTCTTCATGGTGACGGTCTCGGTGCCGCTGAACGTGGTGCGGTTGGGCTCGAAGCGCACGGGCTTTATCGGGCGGAAGATGGGGGTATCTACCCTTTTAGAGTCTTTTATTTGATATTCGTAGTCAGTCATTTGGGGCGGGCGGGTGACTCCTAGCGCGAAACCGTAGGAAGTCTTATTGTCGTTTTCCCTGATTCCAACACGCACCTCGGCCCCCCTCCGTGAGCCGGCGATTCTGGTGCCGTCCGTCATGGTGGCTATGAAGCCGGCAAAAATGGGGTTCTCCCCCTCCTGTGCCTTTCGCGGTTCGATGGAGGCGATCCTGTCCCCTACCCCCCCCCCTACCCTAGATTCGAGGAGGGTGACGAGGGTGAGGGAGGGGGCCTTGGTGAGGAGGCGGACGGTGGGTTCGGCGATGCCGGTGCCCCCCCCGAGGCGGCAGGCGTAGCGTTTGAAGTCTGGCTCGGCCTTGCGCTCGAGGCGGTAGCAGAAGGGCTGGTCGGCGAACTGCCACATGGTGAGGGAGGGGGCCCCCCCGGGGTTGTCGGTGCGGAGGGTGCCTTCGGTCTTGGGGGCCCCCTGCCCTTCGAGGGGGGTGAGGGTGAGCTGCTTGTCGGGGTCGAGGGGGGCCCCCTGCGGGGTGGAGAGGGCGGGCTTGTACTGGATGGATATCTCGTGGCCGTCGGTGTTGCCCTCGACGCGGTCGATGATGAGGAAGAGGCGTTGCTTGCGGAGGTGGACAATCTGGCGGGTGGTCTTGATGCCGGTGACGCGCTCGGGGAGGGGCTGCATCTCGAGGGAGGTGTCGTCCCAGTTGCCTTTCATGTTGGGGAAGTTGCCGTAGGCGCCGTCGTGGACGGCCTCGCCGAAGTCGAAGTTTTCGGAGGAGTGCCAGCGGAAGTCCATGGGGTCCTGCTCGGCGTGGGTGAGGAATGTGACCTTGGTGCCGGGGTTGTAGCGGTGCTCCATGCCGTGGACCTGGAGGGGGGGGAGGTTCTTGATGCGGACGGGGTCGGCGGTGACGAGGGGGAAGTTGTGGTCGTAGAGGTAGCACATGCCGTAGGGGTAGAGGAAGGGGTGGCCGCCGCCGTGGGCGCCCATGGCGACCATGTGGAGGAAGGGGTCGGTCATCTCCCACCCCCCCCGGAAGTACCAGCCGCCGTAGTAGGGCATCCAGTCGGAGGTGAGCCGGGGCTTGCCGGCGTCGGCGAGGGGGGCCCCCCAGCGTTCGCGCATGGCTTTCTGGACGGGGGCCCATTTGCCGTCTATGACGTCCTTGGCGTAGGTGGGGGGGGCGGGCTCGGGGAGGGGGACGGAGAGGAAGCCCCAGATGCCGAGCATGCGGCGGATCTCGGGGAGCTCGAGGATTTCCTTGTCGCGGTCGAGGGCGACGGTGGGGCGGCCGGTCCAGTAGGGCTTGGTGGTGCTGGTCCAGCGGTAGGTGCGGTAGTCGGGCTTGTCGCGGTGCTCGTAGCCGCCGGGGGCGAGGTGGCGGAGCATGTAGAGGTACATGTTGTCCACCCACTCGAGGTAGTGGTTCTTCCAGCCGGGGGTGTACCAGCCGGGCGGGGGGTCGTAGGTGTCGAGGCGGTTGGCGATGACGCTCATGAGGGTGGGGATCTCCATGTGGCCCTCGTCGCCGATCTCGGTCATGGAGCCGTCGCGGAAGTTGCTGAGGACGAGCCAGCGCTCGACGCACTCGCGCCACTCCTTGGCGGTGCGCTTGCCGGGGTGGAACTCGTCGATGTAGAACAGGATGGGCTCCCAGGCGTAGAAGCCGCCGGTGTTGTGGTTGAAGACGGTCTCGCGCGCCTGGCGCCACCACGCGGTGGTGTACTTCTCGAGCGCGATCATCTGGGCGCGCGCGAACGTGGCGGACGGGATGGCGGCGATGAGGGAGGGGCGCTCGCGGGCGATGTCGTCGAGGTCCTCCATCATCTGGCACCACGTATGGGCGGGGTTGAAGGTGAAGAAGTTCTCGACCTCGTAGGGGACCTTGGCGGCGTCGGCGAAGAAGTTGAGCGACCAGTCGTCCATGATCTCCGCCCAGCGCTCGATGTACTTGGGGTCGGGGTTCGCGCGGTAGGCGTAGAGGAGGGGCCACGAGACGCTGCCGACGCTCGCCTTGCGCTCGCCGTCGGCGAGGGCCTCGGTGAGCTGCTTGCGGAAGTCCGGCGCGTCCTTGTCCTCCGGCACGATGACCCAGCGGATGCGGCCGGGGGTGTACTTGATCGCCCGCGCCTCGTTCGGCATGATGGTGACCATGAGGCCTTTGAGCAGGTCGTCCCCGGCCGCGCTGTAGGCCTTGTTCAGGTTCAGCGCCTGGTGCTGGTTGACGCGCCGCATCTTGGCAAACCAGTAGACCTTCCACGCGTCGAGCGCCTTGGCGTGGTTCCCGGCGCGGTACTCCCTGAACGCGCTTTCGAGGCCGGGCGTGGACTCGTCGAGGATCATGAAGAGCGCGTCGGCGACCTTCCTGATTTCGGCAGGCGAGTTGCGCTGCGCGAAACGCGCCATGCGCACGTCCGCGTCGGGGGGGGGTATCTCCTTGTCGGCCTTCAGTATCCAGTCCATCGGCACCCAGTCGAGCGCGCGGGGGGGGATCTTCGTCCCGACGACCTGCAGCTCGGCCTTGCCCTTCTTCTCGACGGGGAACGCGAAGACGCCGTCGGGGAAATTCGCCTTGTCGTGGTACTGGAACTGGACCCCCCAGTTGACCACGCGGTTGGCGTCCATCGTGACAATGGTGCGGTGCCCCTTGTCCACGTAGAACGTCTTGGGCCACAGCGAGCCGTAGAAGACGATCTTCTCGACCTCGACCTCCTCCTGCAAATCAATCTCGAACCACGGCCCCCACTCGTAGGCCGCGCCCGGCGCGTGCCAGGTGATCCACTCCTGTGCGCCGCCGGAGACATCCGTGTCGCCGTTGACGACATCCCTGCACGCCCGCGCTTCAGGCGTGTTGACAATCGTGTTGAGGCGGTCCGGGTTTTTGTTCGACGGCAACGGGTGCGTCGTGCCCGTCACCCATTCGGGGTGGTTGAGGACGATGTTCTTCCCGCCGCTGTAGACCTCCAGCTGGCGGCAGCGGAACACGAGCCCGGAGGGGTTGTCCACGCGGACATACCGCGCCTTCACGCCGGCACCGAAAACCAGCGGGGACACAAAAACGGCGAGGGCAAACAAGAATGCATAATGTACTGATTTCATAATGGTTCAGTATTTTAATGTAGAACCCCCTCGTTTGTCAAACGGAAAACAAACAGAAAAGAGATTCGCGAAGTACAAAAGAGAGAGGGAGGATGGGTTTTCATTGCCGAAGAGTCCCCGTTTTGTTAAAGTATGTGCCTTCTGTTACATGAAATTAGGGATTACTATGGCAGAGTTGATTGTTGCGCTGGATGTGGCGTCGGTGAAAGAGGTTGAACGCGTGGTTGATCTCTTGGGCGATGCGGTATCGTTTTATAAGGTCGGGCTGGAGCTTTTCAGCGCGGAGGGGCCGGGGGTCGTCGCCGCCGTGAAGTCGCGCGGCAAGAACGTTTTCCTGGATTTGAAGCTGCATGATATCCCGCGCACGGTGGGGCGCGCGGTCAAGGCTGGGGCGTCGCTGGGCGTTGACCTGATGACGGTCCATGGGGTAGGGGGGGGGGCAATGATCCGCGCCGCAAAGGAGGCCGCGCTCTCGTGTGGCGACCGCGCCCCGAAGATTCTCGCCGTGACCGTGCTGACAAGCCTCGACCAGAATGATTTGACGGACATCGGCGTTTCGCGTGATGTGAGGGGGCAGGTCGAGGCGATCGGTGAGCTGGCGTTCACGAACGGCGCGGACGGTATCGTCTGTTCGCCGCAGGAGGTGCGTCACATGCGGACGCTGCTGGGGCCGGACGCGCTGTTGGTCACGCCGGGGGTGCGTCCCGAAGGCGCGGACGTCGGCGACCAGAAGCGCGTGATGACCCCGGCGGAGGCGGTCCGCGACGGCTCGACGCATCTCGTCATCGGCCGCCCGATTCTGGAGGCGGCAAGCCCCCGTACGGCGGCTCTGGAGATTCTTCGGCAAATGACGGAAGGACTATGAGGATGTTTTACCACAAAGGACACAAAGGATTTCACAAAGGACACAAAGGCAGAACTTCGTGTGCTTTGTGTAAATCTTTGTGTCCTTTGTGGTGAAATGGTAACAGGCGACTAGCAACTTAAAAAAGGATTCTTATGTTAGACATCAAACGTATTCGGGAAAATTTCGCGGAGGTCGCGGAGGGTCTGCGCCGTCGCGGTGCGGACATTGCGCTGGCGGAGGAGGCGCGTGATCTGGATGCCAAGCGCCGTGCGCTGATTGTGCAGACGGATGATCTGAAAAACCAGCGCAATGCACGGTCGAAGGAAATCGGCGCACTCCGCAAAGCGGGGCAGAACACGGATGCCGTGCAGACGGATGTCCGCGCGATCGGCGACAGAATCACGGCGATGGATGACGAGTTGCGCCAGACGGAGGAGGCGTTGGAGTCCGCGATGTTGCGCATCCCCAACGTGCCGTGCGCGTCCATCCCGACGGGACCGGACGCTTCCGCCAACCGCGTGGTGCGTCATCACGGCGAGTCTCCCGTGTTCAGCTTCGCGCCGCTCGACCACATCGCGCTGGGCGAGAGGCTTGGGCTTTTCGATTTGCCGCGCGGCACGAAGATCACGGGCTCGGGGTTCCCGCTGCTCAAAGGCGCGGGCGCGAAACTCCAGCGCGCGCTCATCCAATACATGCTCGACCTCCACACGGAGAAGCACGGGTACACGGAGCTTCTGCCGCCGTTCGTCGTGAACAGCGCGTCCATGCGCGGCACGGGTCAGCTCCCGAAGATGGCGGAGGATATGTACCACTGCGAGATTGACGACCTGTGGCTCATCCCGACCGCCGAGGTGCCGGTCACGAATTATTTCCGTGACGAGATTCTGGAGTGTCCGCTCCCCGTTTACCTCACCGCCTATACGCCGTGTTTCCGCCGCGAGGCGGGGTCCGCGGGGAAAGACACGCGCGGCATCCTGCGCGTCCACCAGTTCGACAAGGTTGAGATGGTGAAGTTCGTTGCGCCGGAGACATCCTACGATGAGCTCGAATCGCTCGTGGCGAATGCGGAGGCGGTGCTGCAGGGGCTTGGGCTACATTACCGCATCCTTGAGCTCTGCTCGGGCGACATCAGCTTCTCCGCCGCCAAGTGCTACGACATCGAGCTGTGGGCGCCGGGACAGCAGGGCTGGCTGGAGGTCTCGTCCTGCTCGAACTTCGAGGACTTTCAGGCGCGTCGCCTCAACTGCAGGTACCGCGACGCGAACGGCAAGCCGCGCCTTGTGCACACGCTCAACGGATCGGGTGTTGCGCTGCCGCGCCTCGTCATCGCCCTGTTGGAGCAGTTCCAGCAGGCGGACGGGAGCGTCGTCCTGCCCGAGGCGATCAGACCGTATATGCGGGGGATGGAAGTGCTGAAGTGCTAGAGTGCGAACGTTCTAAAGTTGGGCAGGTTAAAAATGGAAAAACCAAAGGGCGAAGTCATCATCTATCAAAACACG
>WRML01000158.1 GCA_009777165.1 Kiritimatiellota bacterium | reverse complement strand
GCCTCACATCCCCCCTGTCAAAACTCATGTTCGATTGCCTGCTCGACTGCGAAAAATTAATCCCGGTGCTGAGGAATACTGAAAATTGATTTCCGTGTTGTTTCCCTATCCCATCTTGTGGTATGATGAAAACTTCAATGTCACAAGGAGAATTGAGAATGTTTATAAAATCGATATTACCGTTTTGGGTCGCCACTGCAATCGTCCCCATCGTCTATGCGCAAGGGGAGGGGGATGCTGACAAGACAAGGGCGTTGTTCGCCGGGACGGAATGGTGCTCGCTGATTGGCGCACGGAGGTCAAGTGTCAAGTTTGAACCAAACGGGACGCTGACGATCAAGGCGTCAGGCTCCGGAGGTACTGACAGGATTGCGCAATGGATGGTCTCGGGCCCAGGCCGCGTGTCAGGCGACACGTGGGAGTGGGTTCTGTCACCTGACAAAAAGGAATTGTACGCGAAGAAAGGCCCCTCTGTCGCCCCTTACTACCGAGGCACGGCGATGCCGCCGGAATTCCCGTATCTCCGGCCAACGCTTGCCAAGTCGGGAATCGTGTGGGTGATGCAGGGGGGCAACGAGCGGAAAACCATCGCGTTCAACATGGATCTGGATGTGGTGCATGGTATTGACGGGGTTAAGGGAAAACCGCCCACGAAGACTTCCATTTATGGGGGCTCGGCATTCTACTTGCACGGAGGGGAATGCGAAAACGTGTTTTTCTTGGTTCAGGATGAAAAAGGGGAGAGGTATCTGTGCAACTGGTTTGATGCCATTTACAAGCCCGAGCCTGCCCGGCCAAGTGACCCGTTGGCGCCACAAAAGATTTCCCGCGCCAAGTCGCCGCTCAATGGCACGACCTGGTGTCGCCTGGACAACAAGGGCAAGCTGATTACGCTCACCTTTGCGGCAAACGGAACGGTCAGTGACTTCGACTTCCCCAAGGAGAAGCCCGAATGGGATCCTTACGACAATGGCAGCGTCCGCTACAAGGCCAGCGGTGGGGTACGCAAGTTGATGCTTGATGCGGATAAGAAGCGCCTCGTGCGGGAAGACCCCTTGGTACGCGAGGTTTGGTTCGCGGGAAGGACACCGCCAAGGGTGGGGCTCGCCGAAACTAAACAATTGAAAGACACGCTCGCCGACCCGTCCAAGGCGTGGGTCAACTGGGACAGCAACAAGAAAACCGTTTATGCCTTCGACGACAAGACCGCCAACGTGAACATCAGCGTGGACGATGGCAAGCCGACCGTCGCCCGCTGGGAGGCGCTCTGCGCAGGTTGTATCCGTATCGGTGACCTGACGTTTATGCTGGAGGGCGACACGCTAGAGCGCGTTGAGTCGCGCCTGACGTTGAAACAGGTCTCGAAGGACAGCCTGTAAGAGCACTCAGAGGTCGGAAGTCAGAGGTGAGAGGTGATCAGGAATACGAAACCGAAATCTGATGAAAAAGATGGCATCCAACCCATCTGTTGTTGCTCATTTCCGACTGCTGACTTCCGATTTCTGACGTATTGCCTATTCCTTCTTATCTTCGGGTCATGCGGGTTGTCGGGGTGTTCGGAACACCCCACCGGTACCCTCAAAAAAGAGGAACAAGAAATGACAAAGAAAATCATGTTCTCACCTTTGTCCGGGCAGTGGTTCCCGGCAACTGAATCAGGCCTTCGCGCCGACATCGCCGAACGGTGTCGTGACATCTATGTCGTCCGCAAAGGCGACGTGTGCGCGGCGGTCGTGCCGCACGCGGGTTACCGCTTTTCTGGACGCGTCGCAGCAGGGGTCTACCTGCGCATAGATCCCAAGAAAATCAAACGCATCATCGTCATGGGGCCCAGCCACTATGTGGCGATGGACAATCAGATTAGCGTACCGGACGCCACCCATTTCCGTACGCCGCTCGGCGATCTGGCGGTGGACACGGCGTTTGTCGCCGAACTGCGTAAGCTCCCGTTCGTGACGCACGAGCCGATGGCACATCAGCGCGAACACAGCGACCAGATTCAACTGCCCCTCATCCAGGCCTGCCTCGCCACGAACATCCCCGTCGTCTGCGCCGTCATCGGACAGTTCGACGCGCAGCACCTGCTCCCGGCCGCCGAAACTTTCCGCCAGCTGCTCGACACGGGTACCTTGGTTGTCGCCAGCTCCGACTTCACGCATTACGGCGCGAACTACGGTTATGTGCCGTTCACGCAGGACGTGGAGAAGAACATCGAGACGCTCGACATGGGTGTGTTCGAGCTGTTTGCGAAAAAAGATTTGCCGGGATTCCTCCGATACCTCGCCGACACTGGCGCGACGGTCTGCGGATGTGACCCGCTCGCGTTCCTGATCGCCATGATGCCCGAAAACGCAAGCGTCGAGAAGACCGCCTACGACACCTCCGGCAAGCAACTCAACGACACGCTCAACTCCGTCAGCTACATCGGTGCGCTCGTGCGCGGCTCATGGGGAGACCCCGCCAAGAAGACCGCATCCGCTGCCACGTTTGAAGGAAAATTGCCCGAGGCGGACTGCGAACGACTCCTGACGCTCGCGCGGACAACGATCGCCGAGGCGTTCGTGTCGGACGCGCGCAAGGCCTCCGTCCGCATCCCCGACACCGTGACGGACGGAATGAACGCTGTGCGCGGCGGGTTCGTGACGCTGAATATGCACGGCGACCTGCGCGGATGTATCGGTGAGATTTTGCCGCGCCGCGAAATCTGGAAAGTCGTCCGTGAGCAAGCGCTCAACGCCGCATTCAACGACCCGCGCTTCCCGCCGTTGACCGAGCGCGAGTTTGCGGACATTGATCTTGAGATTTCCATTCTCACACCGCCCAAGCCCGTTGACTGTTGGCGTGACATCGTCATCGGTAAGCACGGCATGGTACTGAGCAAGGCCGGGCGCAGCGCGGTGTTCCTACCGCAGGTCGCGCCTGAGCAAGGCTGGACCTTGGAAGAGACATTGGCGCACCTCTCTCAAAAAGCTGGCCTCCCGCATGATGCCTGGAAAGAGGGTGCAACCTTCCTCGTCTTCGAAGCGCAGGTTGTTCACGCGAAAAAACAAGGAGCGTGTTGACGATCGGTAGATAGATGAGATGAGATTGCCCAACACGATCGTGAAATCATCTTAAATGTGAGCCATCCATAAAAACAAAAAGGATAGATGATTTTTCCCACAAAGGACACAAAGGATTACACAACGAAAAGGATTATTTTCATCTAACGTTTTGTGCCCTTTGTGAAAACGTTGTGTCCTTTGTGGTAAAAAAATGGAATGGTTTTAACTGAATTAACGATACACGTTAGGGCGGTCATCATCAGGTTAAGGTACAAGAACTACAGAGGGTTGACCTGAGCCTCAAAAATGTTCCATGTTACGCGATGGGATGGAAAAGGGCGAAAAAGTTTTCCAAGACCTGTTTCCACTTCGGGCGCTTGCGCCACTTGGCGTAAACGATTTCTTCCGATGCCATGAGGTCGTCGTGGATGACGCGCTTCAGGCGTTCCGCAAATGCCGCATCGAAAACAACAAGGTTCGTCTCATAGTTGAAGACGAGGCTGCGCGGGTCAAGGTTCGCGCTGCCGATGAATGCGATTGCGCTGTCAACCACCATGGCTTTGGCGTGGATGAACGGCGGCTTGCGTTCAAAAATCCGGACCCCGGCGATCAGCAGCGACGTGTAGAGCGCACGTGACGCCAAACGGATCGTCCAGTGGTTGTTTTCAGACGGCACGACGATTTTCACGTCAACGCCACGGAACGCCGCTTGGCACAGCGCGACGATTAGGGTCTCCGGCGGGACGAAATAGGGGGTGACAATCAGGATCTGCTTTTGCGCCAGGCTCATCGCCGCGAAGAACATGTTGCGTGCGGCATCCGCCTCGTCACGCGTCGGACTGCTATTCTGCAGACGCGCGACACAGTTCCCCATGCGGATGAGGAGCGGGAAATGAACCGGGTGCAGCAAGGTTTCAACTGGCGTGTCCGTCATGTAGAACCAGTCGCGCAGGAAGGTATATTGCAGTTCGGAGAGGATGGGGCCGGTCACTTGGAAGTGATAATCAATGATGCTGGGCCTGTCACTTTTCCTCAGGTAAACGGCGTGAAAGTTGCCCCCGCCGATAAATCCGATTGTGCCGTCAATGATGAGGATTTTCCGGTGGTTACGCAGGTTGAGTTGGAATTTCCGCTTGAGGATGTCGGCTTGCGTGAACCCGACGATCTGGAGGTTCGGGACGTTGCGGCGCCGCCAGAAAAAGCCGCGCAGGCTTGCCCCCGCTGACCCGAATGCGTCATACAGCACGCGCACGGTGACGCCCGCTCTCGCGCGTTCGACCAGAACCTCCATCAACCGCTTCCCGACGGCGTCGTCATTGAAAATGTAGGTGGTGAGGTGAATGTGCGATGTCGCCGCCTGCAGGGCAAGGAACATGGTTTCGAGCGCGTCTTCCGCCTTGTCGAGAATCTGGATGTTGTTCCCGCCCAGCAACGCGTCGTCTGGCGCGAGGCGGGCGAGGACGTGATCCAGTTGCGCGGCGACAGGCCCCGTCACGCACGTCTGGAACATATTTCTGCGGGCCAGCATACTGGACAGGGACGAGGATGCCGCGCCCTCCTGGTCATGCGTCGCGCTTCGCAAGCGCCGCCGCCGGAAGGAGCGGTCTGACGTTTGTTTCTGCCACGCCTTCTGGGTCGCCGTGTTGACACCCAGGAACAGATAGGCCAGCGGGCCGAGAATCGGGAACGCCGTCACAAAGATAATCCACAGGAGCGACGTGCGGGCGTCGCCTGGTCTCCGCAAGAGATGGAACACGATCACCAGCACGAGGATGACGTGCACAATCGTCCCGTACCCGATCGACTCGGGGACGGTCAAGTGCTGCACTGTATGGAGAATGTCCATGAGTGTAAAATAGCACATTGGGGCGGCGGACGCAAGAATCATCATGCGTTGGGGGGGGAGGCGGATTGGACAGTCTTCTAACAACGAAGGCGATTTCACAACGACCAACTAGCCACTAGCAACGCGTTACATTCTTTGCTATACTTTCGCGCATGGCACAAGAATGGAACATCCGCCCGCGAGGGCATACTTGCAGCATCTGCGCGATGCCGTTCGCGGACAAGGACGCGTGCGTGTCGGTACTGCGCGAGACGGAGAGCGCTTACGAGCGGCTCGATTGTCATGTGGGCTGCTGGGAGGAATCCCCCCGCGACTGGGCCCCGTTCAGCGCGTGGGAGGGTATTTACGAGTCCCCCCCCCCCAGTACAGGCAAGGCGGAGCCTGTCAAGAAAGAGAACGCCGAGGAACTGCTGCGCCGCCTTATCACGCTGGAGGACCCGGCCATGAGCAATGTCGTCTATGTGCTGGCGGTGATGCTGGAGCGCGGGAAAATCCTTGTCGAACGCGACACCAAGCCACATGAGAGCGGTGGGATCCTGCGCGTCTATGAGCACCGGCGGACCGGCGACACGTTTATCGTGCTGGACCCGAAGTTGCGGCTCGACCGCTTAGCCGAGGTGCAGCAGCAGGTCATTGCCCTGCTCGTTTAATCGGTCCCGTCTTCAACTCCGACGATTTTGCCGTCGAACATCTCGACGACTTGCTTGAGGGTCGGGTCGTCGTAGATGTGTGTGGAGATGGTTTTGGCCTTAGGCGTTGCTGGCGGCTCGGCGGAGCGGATGGTGTGAAGGCGTTTGAGGATTTCCTCCAGCGAGACGGTCTGCGCCACACGCGCGCAACGGATGAGCGTCATCTCGATAAGCGTGCGCACGGAAAGCGCATAACGCAGCCGTCCCTCCATCTCCGCCAACTGGTCGGCGATTTGCGTGACCCGCGTGGAGTCAGCGAGGTCAGCCTGTGTTGCGAGCGTTTTGATTTGCTCGGGCGTCGCATCCAGTTGCGCCATGGCCTCCCCCCCCACATACTGGTAGACCAGCAGGTTACGGAAATGTTCCATGAGTTCCACCACCA